>DATNLV010000842.1:0-4465 GCA_035602665.1 Bryobacteraceae bacterium
CTGTCAGCCAACGGCGCGACCAAGCGATAGCGGAAACGCCCGACGCCGTCCACGGTTCTCCCCTTGATCGACACAGAGGTTCCGCCGTCGCCCTCCCCTTGCCAGTAAAGGTACGTCCCCGGACCATCGTGTTCGAACCTCTGGCACAGAAGCGGCACCGCGGCGGCCAGCATGAGAAGGCCGACTTTGAGCATTTGGCGCCGCTACCCGGCCTTTGCGGTCAACTCGGCCGTCATGGCCGTGCGGTTCGCCGCGTCCACGGTCGCGATCTGATAGGTGCGGGCGGTGTCGCCCGCCGCGAGGTCCTCGAAGACGAATGGGTCCCGCCTGGCTTGGGGCTTGTACGGCATCTGGCCGATCTTCTCGTGGTCGCGCCAGATTTCGTAGCGCACGATCGGCTCATCGCCCGCGAAGGCCGTCTGCCACTTCAGCCGGACGATGCGCTTGCCGGCGCGCGATTCCTGCTCGACCGCGGCGTCGCGCGGAGGCGTCAGATCCTGCCGGGCATCCTGGAACCAGTTCGTCTTGCCGTCCTTGACGGCGTTCGCGCGCGCCTCAACAGCGCGGCGGTCGGATGCGCTGAGCGCGCCCGGGGCGATCTGCGCGGCGGCCAGGTTCTCGGTCAACTGGCAGGACTTGGGATCGCCGTGGATCTGCCCGATGCCGATGATGGCCGTGTGAATGCCCGGTATCGACAGCGAATACTCCACCAGGGACCGGCTCGGCAGCGCGTCGCTGCCCACGGTTCGCACCACGTGTTCGGGGTTGGTTGACCAGGTGGCCGGCTTGGTGTACATGGCCCCGTCGGCGAACACCTTCATCGCGATCAGGCCCAGGTTCCTGGCCGCCGCCACCGGAATGACGTTGTACTGCATGTTGAAGTGGTGCCGGTCGTTGGCGTTGATAGCCACCAGCATGCCCGCGAAAACGTTGTGCTCGTCGCGGTGGATCATCTCCATCAGCACCGGTGGAGATTTGTGGCCGGAGAACCCGATGTGGCGGATCAGCCGCTCGTGCTTGGGATTCAGGCCGGTGCGGTTGGTGCCGTCGCGCAGATCGACGAGGGTGGGGATGGCGCCGATGTTGTCCGCCTGCGGGTCTGGGTTGAGGTAGCCCTCGAAGACGGCGTCCACGTCGGCCATCGTGGAAACAGCGTGCACCAGCACCTGGTCGAGCCAGGCGCCGGCCGGGTAGTTCCCCTTCCCGTCGCCGAAGACCTGGCTCAGGGTCCGCCTGACGTCATCCGCCGTGTGGGAGCCGGCGGGCCCGTTGGTGGCGTTCCCCAGCCCGGGCTTGGTCCAACCGCCTTTGCCGAACCTGAGGACGGTCTTGCTGGTGAGGAAGATCGAGCGCCGTTTGCGTTCGTCGTAGCCTGACGCGCCAGGGATGAGGTGCAGTTCGCGAAAAGCCTTCCCGTAGTTGGACTGGCTGGGGCCGTAAACATTCGAGGTGTCGAAGTAGTTGACGCCCAGGTCGAAGGCCTTGAGAATGATCTTGGCGGGATCGACGTCCGCCGGAGTCCATTGCAGCGAGGCCTGGCCGCCCAGGCCCAGCGTGGTGGCCTCGAATTGCAGCCTCGCCATTCCACGTTTGACCGGCCTGGTCACGGCGGTGGTCTTGCCGAGGCACAGGAACGGACCCGCGGCGGCCGCTGCGCCGAGGAATGTCCGGCGATTCACGACAACCCCTCGAAGAGCACGCTGCTCAGGTAGCGCTCTCCGGAGTCGGGAAGAACCACGACGATGGTCTTGCCTTCGAATTCGGGCTGGTGCGCCAGGCGAACGGCCACGGCCACGGCGGCTCCGGAAGAGATGCCGGAGAGGATTCCCTCTTCGCTGGCCAGGCGGCGCGCCCACTCCATGGCCTCCTCGTTGGTGGTGGCCTCGACGCGATCGACCACCGAAAGATCGAGCGTCGCAGGAATGAAGCCCGCGCCGAGTCCCTGGATCTTGTGCGGGCCGGGAGCGAGCGGGGCGCCGCGCATGGCCTGCGCGATCACGGGACTGGCGGTCGGCTCAACCGCAACCGAGACGATCGGCTTGTGCATTTCCTGCTTGATGTAACGCGAGACGCCGGTGATGGTGCCGCCGGTGCCGACGCCCGAAACCAGCACGTCGACGGCGCCACCGGTGTCCTCCCAGATCTCGGGGCCGGTGGTTTTGAAATGGACCTCCGGGTTGGCCGGGTTCTTGAACTGGTCCGGCATGAAGTAGTGTCCGGGATCGGCGGCCATGGTGGCCTCGGCCTTGGCGATGGCGGCCTTCATCCCGCCGGCGGCCTCGGTGAGGACCACCTTGGCGCCGAAAGCGGCCAGCACCTTACGGCGCTCTAGCGACATGCTCTCGGGCATGATCAGGGTGATGGGATATCCGCGCGCGGCGGCGACGAAGGCCAGCGCGATGCCGGTGTTGCCGCTGGTGGGCTCGACGATCTCGCGGCCGGGCCCGAGGACCCCTCTCTTTTCGGCGTCGAAAATCATGGCGGCGCCGATGCGGTCTTTGACCGAGTAGGCCGGGTTGCGGCCTTCGATCTTGGCGAGGATGGTAGCGCGTGCGCCACCGGTGATGCGATTGAGCCGTATGAGCGGCGTGCGCCCGATGCTGAGCGCGTTGTCGTCGAACCTCGAAGGGTTAGATTTCCCAGTTGGGGACATAGTGACTCTGCCGTTCTGCCCACTTGCGGGCCAGTTCCGCGAAGTTGGTATGGTCGACGATGCCGGAAATGGAGTCGTCGACATGGCGCCACATATCGGTGAAAGGCGTTTCGGCGCGGCGCCGGGTGCGCGACTTGCCGTCGGCGCTTTCGACAAACCGGAGAACCTCTCCCACGGTGATGGCGTCGGGCGAGCGTGCCAGAAGGTAGCCGCCCTCGGCCCCTCGCCGCGACTCGACGAACCCGGCCTGCTTGAGGCTGGCCAGGATCAATTCCAGGAATTTCTGCGGGATCTTCTGGCGCTGGGCGATGTCGTGGATGCGTATGGGGTCGCCGGAGTTGTGGGTCGCGAGGTCGAAGAGGGCCTGGAGGGCGTACTCGCCTTTGACGGAGATGCGCATGAGGCCGGAGGAACTCAAGTTCAACGATCTTCCAACTAGAGGTTAGTCGATTCGGCAGGTTGAGGTCAATGCGGGGACCCGCCTTCTGGCCGACGAAGCGGGCCGACGAAGCGGGCCGACGAGGGCGTCGGCCGCGGACCAGGGGTCCGCCCCACGAAATACCGTTGTCGGCCGATGAGAGTGAAAGGGACACGATAGTGCCATTCGATCACGAGGTCTACCGGACGTTGCTCGAGAGCATGCCCAACGGCGTGTACCTGGTGGACCGGGACCGGCGCATCCTTCTGTGGAACGACGGCGCGGAGAGGATCTCGGGCTACCTGCGGCAGGAGGTGGTGGGACGGTGCTGCCGCGACGATCTGCTGGTGCATTGCGACGAGAACAACACCATCCTGTGCGGTGAGGCGTGCCCGCTGCTCGAAACCCTCAGCGACGGCAAGCCCAGGGTGGCGGATGTGTTCCTGCGGCACAAGAGCGGGCAGCGGGTGCCGGTGCGGGTGCGCGCCATTCCGGTCCGCGAGCCGGGCGGGATGATCATCGGGGCGGCGGAGGTTTTCGACGAGCGGGTGCTGCTGCCGGAGACCGACGAACACCCGAACAGCGAGGCGGTGCACGACCTGGCGGACCCGCTGACCGGGATTCCGGACCAGGAATCGATGCGGCGGCACGTGCAAGGATGGCTGCTGGACTTCGGGGACTCGCACATCCCGTTCGCGCTGCTGATGATTGCCATCGACGGGCTGGACGAGTTGCGGAAATCGCGCGGCGCCGGCGCGGCGGATGCCGTCCTTCGGGTGGCCGCACGGACGGTGTCGGGCAATCTCCGGCCCTCGGACGTGGCGGGCTGCTGGAGTGAGGGCTGTTTCGCGGTCATTCTGGCGGACTGCACCGCGCACTCGGTGGCCAGAGTCGCGGGGATGCTGCGGGGCATTCTGAGCGCGACGGCGGTCTCGTGGTGGGGCGACCGCGTTTCGATCACGACCTCGGTGGGGGCCACGGCGGTGATCGAGGGCGACACGGCGGAGTCGATGGCGGCCCGCGCGGAAGCGGCGCTGGCGGCAAGCCTCTCCGAGGGCGGAAATCGGGCGACAACAATCTGAGGGCGGGGAATGTTCGCAATCATTGGAATCCTGGTTGTCTTCGGCGCGGTGGTCGGCGGGTACCTGATGGAGAAGGGACACATCCTGGTCCTGCTGCAGCCGGCCGAGCTGGTGATTATTGCCGGCGCGGCGGCCGGCACGGTGCTGGTGGCCAACCCGACTCACATCCTGAAGCAGATTGCGGGAGGGCTGACGGCGGTCTTCGGCGCCTCGAAGTACACCAAGGCGCGCTACGCCGAGGTGCTGCAGATGATGTTCCAGGTCTTCAACGCGGCGCGGCGCGGAGGATGGGCGGCGGTGGAGGGCGACATC
>DATNLV010000843.1:0-7857 GCA_035602665.1 Bryobacteraceae bacterium
CCTACATCATGGCGGTGGCGCCGGGCAGCTGCACCGATTCGCTTTCCGCGATCAGGCACCACGTGTTCGACGGAAAGACCGTGTCCATGCGGGAACTGCTCGACGCGCTCGCGTCCAACTTCGAAGGCCACGAACGGACGCGGCTGCTGCTGTGGAACCGGACGCCGAAGTATGGCAACGATGACGACTGCGCCGACAGGATCCTGGAGCAGGTCTTCGACGCCTTCTACGACGAGGTCAACGGCATCGAGAATACCCGCGGCGGCCATTACCGCGTGAACTACCTCTCGACCACCTGCCACGTCTACTTCGGTTCCGTCACCGGGGCCACACCTGACGGTCGCAAGGCCTGGGAGCCGCTCTCCGACGGTATTTCGCCGGTTCAAGGTGCGGACCGCAAGGGACCCGCGGCGGCCATCCGCTCGGCGGCGCGCCTCGATCACGCCCGCACCGGCGGGACGCTGCTCAACCAGAAATTCACGCCGCAGGTGGTGCAGGGCGAGGAAGGCTTAAACCACCTGGCTCAACTGGTCCGCGCGTATTTCAAGATGGACGGGCACCACATCCAGTTCAACGTGGTCACGGCCGAGACGCTGAAGGCTGCCCAGGCCGAGCCGGACAAGTACCGCGACCTGATAGTGCGCGTGGCCGGCTACAGCGACTACTTCTGCGACCTCACGCAGGGCCTGCAGGACGAGATCATCGCCCGAACCGAACAGACCGGATTCTGAGCATGTGGAGCCGCCTGGCCGGAGTCGCCCTTGTTCTACTCGGTTTGCGCGCGGCCGCAGCCGACAGGCCGCCGATCCGGTATCTCGCCGACGCCCGCCTGTGGGTTCTCGAAAGCGGCGAGACCAGCTACGTTTTCGGAGTGAACGAACGCAGCGAACTCCAGCACGTCTACTGGGGCAGGCGAATCTGGCGCGACCAGGATTGGAAGCCCGCGCACTCCTATCCACAGTGGGACGGCGTCGACCCGAGCACCAACACCACGCCTGAGGAATACCCCGGCTGGGGCGGCCTGCGCTTCTTCGAGCCGTGCGTCAAGATCGCACTGGCGGACGGCGTGCGCGACCTGGTTCTGAAGTACGTGAGCTACGAGATCCACGAGGACGAGCTGACTGTACGCCTCAGTGACGTGAGCTACGACGTGCAGGTCGACCTGTCGTACCGTGTGTATCCCGAAGGTGTGCTGCGCAAGCAGACCACGATTCGCAACCAGACGCGCCAGGCGCTGACCGTGGAGAGCGCTCAATCGGGCGTGTGGCATCTGCCGGCGGCGCAAGGCTACCGGCTGACGTATCTCTCCGGCCGCTGGGGCGAGGAGAGCCTGCTCACGCAGGAGGAGATCCACGCCGGATCGAAGATCCTCGAGAGCCGCCGCGGAAGCACCAGCAACCAGATGAATCCCTGGTTCGCGATCGACGGCGCCGACCGCGCTACCGAGGACCACGGATCGGTCTGGTTCGGCGCGCTGGGCTGGAGCGGGAATTGGAGAATCACCGTCGAGCAGACGCCGCATCGCGATCTCCGCATCACGGGCGGGTACAATCCCTTCGACTTTTCATGGCCGCTGAACCCGGGTGAGTCGCTCTCGACGCCGCCCTTCTATGCCGCATACACCAGCCGCGGGTTCGGCGAGGCCTCGCGCGTGTTTCACCGTTTCGAGTTGGCGCACATTCTTCCGCGCGCTTCCGCCGCGCGCCTGCGGCCGGTGCTCTACAATTCCTGGGAAGCCACCGGCTTCAACGTCGACGAGGCGGGTCAAAAGGCGCTAGCGGAGAAGGCCGCTCGCATCGGCGTCGAGCGTTTCGTAATGGACGATGGCTGGTTCGGCGCGCGCTCCAGCAGCCGCGCCGGACTGGGCGACTGGAATCCAAATCCGAGCAAGTTCCCGCACGGCCTGGCGCCGTTGATCGAGCACGTGCACAAACTGGGGATGGACTTCGGCCTGTGGGTCGAGCCCGAGATGGTCAACCCCGATAGCGACCTGTACCGCGCCCACCCGGACTGGGTGCTGAACTTCCCGGGCCGGCCGCGATCCGAGGCGCGCAATCAGCTTGTGCTGAACCTCTCTCGCGACGACGTCAAGGAATACGTGTTCTCGGCGCTTGACCGCCTGCTCTCCGAGAACGATATCGCCTTCCTCAAGTGGGATCTCAATCGGCATTTCTCCGAGCCGGGCTGGCCGGAAGTGGCGCCCGCGGAGCAGCGGAAGATCTGGGTCCGCCACGTCAACCATGTATATGAAATTATCGACCGCCTGCGTGCCCGCCACCCCAAGCTCGAGATCGAATCGTGCGGCAGCGGCGGTGGGCGCGTGGATCTCGGAATCCTCTCGCGAGTGGAACAGGTGTGGCCCTCGGACAACACCGACGCCTTCGACCGGCTCAGCATCCAGGACGGTTTCAGCTACGCCTACACGCCGAAGATCATGATGGCGTGGGTCACCGATGTGCCCACGCTCGACTCCCGCACGACGCCGCTTTCTTATCGCTTCCTTGTCGCGATGATGGGATCGCTCGGAATCGGCGGCAATCTCAACAAGTGGACCGATGACGACATGGCGCTGGCGTCCAGGATGGTCGCCGCATACAAGAGCATCCGCGCAACCGTGCAGGAGGGGGACCTGTATCGGCTGGCGACCGCCCGCGAGTACGTGGCGCGGGACGCGAAGCAGGCGGTCGTCTTCGCGTTTCTGCACGCCCAGCAATACGGGCGGCCGTCGCCGGCGATCCGGCTGGCGGGACTGGATGAGCAGGCGGTCTACCGTCTGCGGCTGCTCTATGGCAAACTCGCCGAACCACTCGAAACCGCCAGCGGTGCGTTGCTCATGTACGACGGCCTGCGCTTCGACCTGAAAGGTGAATTCGACGGCGCCGCTGTCGTGATTGAACGAATCGACTGATGGGGAGGTGCATCCCGATGCGACTGTTTCTTCTTGCCGCGGTCGCCGGCGCAGCCGCGCTCGCCAACTCTTCGTTCGAGATCCAGAGCTCGCCCTCCGGCCTCACCAGCCTGAAGCGCGTGCATGATCGCTATGACACCGACTACATCGCCGGCGGCCACGCGCTGGGGAACGTTCTGGTGCGCTACAAAGCGCCGGCCGATGCGGCGTGGCAGACTGCCCTCTACGCGACCGGGGGCGGGCTCTCTTTCCACGTCGGCAAAGCGATTCCCACCATCGCCACTTCGAGCAAAGCGAGCGCTTCGCCCGGCGGCACGCTGCTCGACGCGCTGAACGACCAGATCGAGCCCGCGAGTTCCTCCAACGAGACCGTTCCCCGCTTCGTGTGGATCAACCGCAGCGGAACGCGCGAATGGGTCGAGTACGATTTCCCGAAGCCGGAGAGCGTGTCCTCGGCCCAGGTCTACTGGTCCACGCACGAGGAGGGCGACCGGCCATGCCGGCTTCCTCAATCCTGGCGGCTGCTCTATCGCGAGGGCGACGATTGGAAGGAAGTTCACGACGTGAGCGCCTACGGCGTGGCGCGCGACCAGTACAACACCGCGACCTTCGATCCGGTGACCACCTCGGCCCTGCGCCTCGAAGCGCAGCTTCAGACCGGGGCGACCGCCGGAATCCTCGAGTGGCGCGTCAATACCAACGTAGGCCGCCAGGTCGAGTTGCAGAAGGATCTCGAAATCGGCGAAGCCTTCGCGCTACGCGACGAGGAGGTGGAGTGGAGCATCTCTCTAGCGAACAAGACCGCCCAGCCGATTGAGGTCGGCGACCTCGCCGTTCCCCTGCCATTCAACACCGAATACGTCTGGGACAAGACGGAGACCTACACCAAGCGGCTCATCCGGCACAGCTTCATTGCAGGCAACGGCTCGTGGGTGTTCTGGACGCGCACCAACGCGGAGGGGCCGTTCCTGACCCTGACACCGCAGCAGGGCACGCACTTCGAGTATTTCGACGAATCCGGGCCGGCGGGCCGCGTCTACACTGCCTACATCCACTCCGCCGCGAGCGGCGCGGAATTGCGTGCCAAGGGCGGCACCTGGCGTCAGGAGAACACTCGGCTCCTGCTCGCGCCGGGCCAGAGCGCCTCATACCGGTTCCGCCTGCGTTGGGCCAAAGATTACGACGCGGTGCGCGACACGCTCTATGACGAAGGCCTCTTCGACGTTCACGTCGTGCCGGGGATGACGATCCCGACCGATCTAGCGGTGCTGCTCTCGCTGCGGACCCGCCGCCGGATCGCCTCCATCGCTCCCGAGCATCTCGAGCAGACCACCGTGGAGTACCTCGGGACCAAGGGCAAGGACGTCCATGTCTACCGCGTCCGTTTCTCACGGTTGGGCGAGAACCTGCTCACGGTGCGTTACGAAGATCACCAGCAAATGCCGCTCGAGTTCTTCGTCACCGAACCGCTGGAGACGCTCATCAAGAAGCACGCCGCCTTCCTGGCGAGCCACCATCAGCACCGCGATCCATCCAAGTGGTACAACGGCCTGTTTTCCGATTGGGACATGAAGAACCACGTCCTGCGCAGTCCGGACAATCGCGACGGACTGCCGCCCTACCTCGTCAATTGCGACGACCCGGGTCTGGGCAAGGCGCCGTACCTGGCGTCGAAGAACGTCTTCTTTCCGTCGGAAGTCGAGATCGAGGCGCTCGAATACTACCTGAAGAATTTCGTCTGGGGCAAGCTGCAGATGACCGGGCAGGAGCCCTATCCGTACGCCATTTACGGGATCGATAACTGGAAAGTAAACCGCGAGAGTAAGTTCGCCGATCAGCGCGGCAACGAACACCTGTGGCGGATCTACGATTACCCGCACATCATCCTGCTCTACTTCCGCATGTACCAGATCGCCGAGCGCTATCCGAACATGGTGCACTATCTCGATAAGAGCGCCTACCTGGAACGCGCGTTCGGCACCGCGAAGGCGTTCTTTACCGTTCCGCTGAAGATTGCGAACTGGTCGGCCTACGAGACGGGCACTTACAACGAGTTAGTCATCCCGGACCTGATCGACGCGCTGGCGAAGAGTGGCAAAACCGAAGAGGCCGCCTGGCTGCGCGCCGCATGGGAGAAGAAGGCGAAGTACTTCATCAACGACCACCCCTACCTGTTCGGCTCGGAGTATCCCTTCGACTCCACCGGCTTCGAATCCACGCACGCCCTCGCGAGATACGCCATGACCCACGCGCTTGACGTCAAGCACCAGGATGCGCAGCAGTTCCTCGACGAGCAGATCCGGCTCAACATCGCCTGCCGTGGCTGGCTCGAGACCGCCTATTACCATCTGGGAAGCGACTTCCGCGGCGGCGGCAGCGGTGAGTATACGCTGAGTTACATGGCGCAGATGGGCGGCTGGGCTATCCTCGACTACGGCCTCTATTTCGCCGCGGATCCGATTCGCTACCTGCGGCTGGGCTACAACTCGTTCCTGAGTTCGTGGGCGCTCGAAAGCTCCGGCACACCCGAATCGAATTACGGCTATTGGTTCCCCGGCAAGGAGAACGACGGCGGAGCGGGCGGCGGATTCGAGCCGCGTCCTTGGGGCCGTAGCTGGATCGGCAAGCTGCAGGGGCGGGGGTCGTGGTGGTACAACAGCGAGATCGACCTCGGTTTCAGTGGAGCGTTGCGAACGGCAGCGACCATCGTCTCCGACGACCCGATCTTCGGCCTGATCGCCTACGGCGGCGACCTCGAACGCGCCGGACGCCTGGTCCGCGTGATTCCCAAGGATGGTCTGCGGGTGCGGTTCCACGTCATTCGCGGCACAGAGCACCTTCACATGGAACTGGACCGGGACGGCTTCGCCGCGGGGCGGCCGATCGAATTCGACGATGCGTTCGACGCGGTCAGCTTCACCCTGGAGAACCGCTCGGCGGACGAACACACAACGATGCTCCAGGTCGCGGGCCTGGCCCCAGGCAAGTGGACGTTAGACTCGGGCGGCCGCGCTGTTGCCGGTTTTGAGATCGCCGTGGGCGAGACGCGAGAGATCCCGCTGCCGCTTCCGCCGGGCGGAGCCGCTTTCAACCTGAGCCGTGGGAGGACAAACAAATGAAGCGCCTATTGATCTCCGTTGCACTCCTGGCATCCGTAGTGAGCGGCAGCGAGCTGCGCGACACAATGGAACGCTATGACGCCGACCGCCGCGCCGTGAGTCATCCCTACCGCGTATGTCCGGCCGGCCACGGTTCCCGACATTTCGGCGAGTGCTTTGCAGAGCCTTCCGACGCCCGGCGCGCACGGCTCCGCACGTTCTATCAGGAGTCGCTCGATCGCCTCAAGGCGGTGGACTTCGACAAGCTGACCCAGGAAGGCAAGGTCGATTATCTCCTGCTCCAGAACCACATCCGCCGCGAACTCCGGCGTCTCGATTTCGAAGCCAGGCGGCAGGAGGAAACCGCTCCGTACGCGCCATTCGCCGACGCCATCCTGAAGCTGGAAGACGCTCGCCGCCGAGTCGAGCCTCTCGATGCAGCGAAAGCCGCGGCTACCGTCACAGCCATTGGGGGACAAGTCGCGGAGGTTCGGAAGCGGTTCGACGAGAAACACGAAGCCAAGGCGTTGGCCGTCCGCGCGGCCGGCGAAGTCGACAAGCTGCGCACGGTCCTCGGAAACTGGTTCGCCTCTTACGATGGCTACGACCCGCTGTTCACCTGGTGGGTGGAGGCGCCGTTCAAGGAGACCGACAAAGCGCTCGAGGACTACGCCAAGCTCCTGCGCGAAAAAGTCGCCGGGCTCAAGCCAGACGAAGTCGTCGGCGCGCCGATCGGCCGCGAAGCGTTGTTGAGCGAGCTGGCGTCCGAGATGGTGCCGTACACTCCCGAGGAGCTGATCGATATCGCCAACAAGGAAGCCGCCTGGTGCGAGACGGAGCTCAAGAAAGCCGCCCGCGAAATGGGATACGGCGACGACTGGAAGAAGGCGCTCGAGCAGGTCAAGAATCACCACGTCGAACCTGGCCGCCAGCCCGCCCTCATCCGAGACCTTCAACAGGAGGCGATGGACTTCATCGACAAGCGCAACCTGATCACCGTGCCGCCCCTGGCGCGCGAGGACTGGCGCATCCAGATGATGTCGCCCGAGCGGCAGTTAGTCAATCCGTTCTTCACCGGCGGCGACGACATCGACGTCTCTTATCCCGTGAACAGCATGAGCCAGGAGCAGAAGCTCATGTCGATGCGAGGAAACAACGTCTCGTTCGCCCGCGCCACCGTCTTTCACGAGGTCATACCGGGCCATCATCTCCAGGGATTCATGGCCGAGCGCTACCTGCCGTACCGCCAGACGTTCGACACGCCCTTCTTTGTGGAAGGCTGGGCCGTCTATTGGGAGCTTACGCTCTGGGACCTCGGCTACGACCAAACGCCGGAGCAGCGCATAGGCGCGCTCTTCTGGCGCCTGCACCGCTGCGCGCGCATTGTCTTCTCGCTCAGCTTCCATCTCGGGAAGATGTCGCCCCAGGAGTGCATCGACTACCTGGTGGACCGCGTCGGCCACGAGCGCGCCAACGCCGTCGCCGAAGTGCGCCGCTCTGTGGCCACCGACTACGGGCCGCTCTACCAGGCCGCCTACCTGGTGGGCGCCATGCAACTGCGCGCCCTGCGCCGTGAGCTGGTCGAATCGGGCAAAATGTCCGACCGGGAATTCAACGACGCGGTCCTGAAGCAGAACGCCATCCCCATCGAGATGATTCGTGCCGCGCTCACAGATCAGAAGCTGGTCCGCGATTTCCAGCCTTCCTGGAGATTCTATGAAAACGGCCCCGCCCGCTGACGCGGGATTCCACCGCGGGCTGGGACCGTTCGACGCCACCATGCTGGTGATGGGAGCCATGATCGGCTCGGGCATCTTTATCGTGCCCGCCGACATGGCGCGCCGGATCGGG
>DATNLV010000844.1:0-27184 GCA_035602665.1 Bryobacteraceae bacterium
GTCCTCCTCGACAGCCTCTGCGACGCAAGCGAGCGCACGCAGGTGCTCGTGACGAGCCACAGCGGCGACCTCCTGGACAACGACAGAATCCCGACTGACTCGATCCTTGCCGTGGACGCGGAGGAGGGGACGACCGAGATCGCACCGCTCGATGAGGCTGGCCGCACAGCGCTACGCGATCGACTCTACACGGCGGGTGAACTGTTGCGGCTGAACCAGCTGCGGCCCGATCCCAAGGCTCTGCCGGATCCGGCGAAACAGCTCTCTCTTTTCGACGAACCGGCGGCGTGATGGTGCTGACCATCGCGTGCATCGTCGAGGGGCAAGGAGAGATCGAAGCGGTCCCGTTACTGGTTCGGAGGGTGGCGGCGGCGATCGACCCCAGCGTTGGTATCAGCACTCCTCGTCCGATTCGCCTTCCGCGCAGCAAGCTCAAGCGCCAGGGTGAGTTGGAGCGAGCGGTGCAGTTTGCGGCACTGAGGGCGGGGCCGCATGGGGCCGTGCTTCTGGTGCAGGACGCCGACGCGGATTGCGCCCCCAAATTGGCTCCCGAACTCTTACACCAAGCCCGCGCCGTTTCGGGCGGGCGGGCGGTCTCCGTGGTACTGGCGAAGTGGGAATTCGAGGCATGGTTCGTTGCAGCGGCGGAATCGTTGCGCGGCCTGCGCGGCCTTGGCGCGGACATCACGGCGGCGGACGACCCCGAGGCGATCCAGGGTGCTAAGGAATGGCTCTCTTCGAGGATGCAGCCGGGCATGAGTTACCGGGAGACGCGTGACCAGGCGGCTCTGGCTAACGCCTTCGATATCGACGTCGCCCGGCGCGCTCCCTCGTTCGACAAGTTCTATCGCGAGATCGAGCGTCTCCTGCGCGATCTCGCCGCGACAGCGTATCCTTAAAGGGTCTGATGGATGCCGTCTCGGGTGTGTATGCCGCCGCGATCACGCCCCGGCGCGAGGGTCCGGGGATCGACCTGGCCGGCGTGTTCGATCTGCTGGATTTCCTCGGCCGCGGCGGTGTGGATGGCATCGCGCTCATGGGCTCGACCGGCGAGTTCCTCCACTTCCCCGTGATCGAGCGCTGCCGCCTGATCTCGCTGGCCGTCCGGCGCAGCCGCGTGCCGATCCTGGCCGGCGTAAGCCACTCGACCCTTGAGGGCGCGCTGTCGCTGGCGCGCGAGGCCGCTAGCGCCGGCGCCGCCGGCGTGCTCCTCATGCCGCCCTACTTCTTCAGCTACAGCCAGGACGACGTCCGCCATTTCTATCTGCACTTCGCCGACGCGCTGAAGGGCGCCGTCCCCATCTTCCTGTACAACATCCCGTCCTTCACCACAGCTATATCGTCTCCGCTCGCCATCGAGCTGCTTTCCACCGGACTGTTCGAAGGCATCAAGGACTCAACCGCCGGCTGGGACGACTTCGAAGCCCTCCGCGCGGCCCGCGAGCGATTTCCGTTCACCCTGATGGCCGGGCAGGAC
The DNA here is from genome assembly GCA_035602665.1 of Bryobacteraceae bacterium. Lineage (GTDB taxonomy): Bacteria > Acidobacteriota > Terriglobia > Bryobacterales > Bryobacteraceae > DASWZN01. The sequence goes on from DATNLV010000844.1 coordinate 1,478, forward strand.
GTCCTGTACTCGCGAGCGCGCCTGGCCGGCGCCGACGGAGTGATCTCCGGAATCGCCTCGGCCATTCCCGAGCTGCACGTAGCGCTCGACCGCGCTCTTCTAGCAGGCCAGACGGAACGCGCCGAAGCGCTAGACCGCCGCCTGCAGGAGTTCGTCGCCTGGATCCCCGAGTTCCCCGCCCCAGTCGCCATCCGCGAGGCCGCGGCCCTACGTGGAATGCGCCCCGGCCCACCCGCCGCCCCGCCGGGACCGGAGGCCAAACAGAAGCTGGCCCACTTCGCCGACTGGTTCAAGTCCTGGCTGCCGGTGATGTTAGAGGAATGCAGTCAAATAGCTGACCGCTGATGGCTAGCCTGTGAACGCCCCGTAAGCCACTTTTTTCAGCGGCGGTTCGCTGAGGCGTTCACAGGATGTTCAATCCGGCGTAGCCGGAGGCGAGGCTGAAAGCTGACAGCTGCCCGCCGAGGGCTGTACTCTAGTACTTCGGCCCAACCAATGAGCAAATACGTTGACGATTTCCGGAGCGCCGCGCACGAAACCGTGGACTGGGTTGCCCAGTACCTGGAGGACCCCCGCCGCTACCCCGTCTTTCCGCGCGTGAAGCCCGGCGATCTGACGGATTCCCTGCCCCCCTCCGCGCCCGCGAACGGCGAGCCCTTCGATGTCATTCTCAAGGACTTCGAGAAGCTGATCATCCCCGCGGTGACGCACTGGAACCACCCCGGCTTCATGGCCTACTTCGCCTGCACCGGCTCCACGCCGGCCATCATCGCGGAGATGCTGATCGCCGCGCTGAACACCAACGGAATACACTGGGCCACCTCGCCGGCCCTGACCGAACTCGAGCAGGTGACGCTCGGCTGGCTGCGGCAATGGCTCGGGCTGCCCGACGAGTTCTTCGGCATCATCTATGACACGGCCTCGGTGAGCACTCTCCACGCCATCGCCGCCGCGCGCGAGCTGGCCGATCCGGACGCCCGTGAAAACGGCGGGCGCCCGTACCTCACGCTCTACACTTCCGAGCAGGCCCACTCCTCGGTCGAGAAGGACGCCATCGCCCTCGGCATCGGGCGCCGCAACGTCCGCAAGATTCCGGTGGATGCGCATTTCAGAATGCGGGTGGACGCACTCGATGAGGCCATCCAGCGCGACCTGGCCGCCGGCAAGCGCCCCTTCTGCGTCGTGGCCACCGTGGGCACAACCTCCACCACCAGCGTCGATCCCGTCCCCGCCATCGCGGACCTCGCCGAGAAGCACGGCCTGTGGCTCCACGTGGATGCGGCCTACGCGGGCGGCGCCGCCATCGTGCCCGAGTTCCGCCACCTGTTCGCGGGAGTGGACCGCGCGCAGTCGGTGGTGATGAACGCGCACAAGTGGCTCTTCACGCCCTCCGACCTCAGCGTCTTCTACACCCGCCGGCCCGACATTCTGCGCCGCGCCTTCTCGCTGGTTCCGGAATACCTGAAGACCGACGAGGACCCCCGCGCCATCAACCTGATGGACTACGCCATTCCCCTGGGCCGCCGTTTCCGCGCGCTGAAGTTGTGGTTCGTCATGCGCTACTTCGGCCGCGAAGGCATCTGCACCGCCATTCGCTCGCAGGTAGCCATGGCCAGAAAGTTCTCCGGCTGGGTTGGCGGCGATCAGCGCTTCGAGCGCATGGCGCCCAACCCTCTCTCGGTGGTCTGCTTCCGCTTCAAAGGTACCGACCAGGAGAACCAGGCCATCCTCGATTACGTGAACGCCTCCGGCAAAGTGTTCCTCTCCCACACCGTGCTGAACGGGAAATTCACGATCCGCCTGGCGATCGGGAACCTGGGCACCGGCCGCGAGGACGTCGAAATGGCCTGGGATCTCATCCAGAAAGGCGTCCCGGTATGAAGCACACCATAGCGACCGCGCAAGCCCCGCAGGCCATCGGGCCGTACTCGCAAGCCGTGGTGTCGAACGGCACCGCGTATCTGAGCGGCCAGATTCCGCTCGACCCGGCCACCGGGCAGATTGTCGAAGGCGACATCGCCGCCCAGACGGCGCGCGTGCTGGAAAACCTGAAGGCCGTGCTCGCGGCTTGCGGCTCCTCGCTCGATCAGGTGCTCAAGACCACGGTCTACCTCAAGGACCTGGGCGAGTTCACGCGCATGAACGAGGTGTACGCGCGCTATTTCCCGGCCACCCCTCCCGCGCGCTCGACCGTAGAGGTGGCGCGGCTGCCCCGCGATGCGCGCATCGAGATCGACGCCATCGCGCGCGTGGGCTAGCTTCACGCCCCAGCGCCCAACCGCACCCGCAACCGCACCGAGCCACTACCGAGCCGCGACCGCACCCGACCGAGCCGCGCCCGCACCCGCACCGAGCCGCGACCGCCAGGGAGCGGACCGCTCGCGCTACAATAAACTGATTTTCGCTCCGCCATGCTGAACAAGAGCCTGGAGATCGCCAGAGGACTCGCCGCCCTGTGGGTCTTTCTCTACCACATGCGGTTCGGCCTCGATCCGGGCCTGTTCCGGCGGTTCGCCGATTGCGGCATGCTCGGAGTGCCCGCCTTCTTCGTCATCTCCGGCTACTGCATGATGGCCTCCAGCCGCAGCACCATGGCGAAGGGACAGACGGCGGGTTCGTTCCTGAAGCGCCGGCTACGCCGTATCTTTCCGCCTTTCTGGGCGTCGATCGCGGTCTGCCTGGCCGCTCCGTTCTTCGGCGCGGCCATCTACTGGTGCCGTGCCGGCAAGTTCCACCTTGACAGCCCACCCTGGTACACGTTTTCAGTGCCGGACTGGATGGGCCTGGTCACCCTCACCAAGGGCCTCGCCACCACCGGCGCCACGCACAAACCCTGGGCTCCCGTGAATTCGGTCTACTGGAGCCTTGCCATCGAAGTGCAGTTCTATCTCGTGATGGCGCTGGCCATCCTCTGGCGGCGCGGATTCATGACGGTGTTGACGGTGGCCACGGTGGGGGCCGTCTGGTGGTGGCGGCGCGGGCCATTTCTATCCGGACTCTTCATGCAGTACTGGGCCATGTTCGCCTTCGGTCTGCTGCTCTATACCGTCCTCGACAAGGGCTTCCGTCCCTCGCGCCTCTTCGGCCGCTGGACCGCGCCGGCCAGCATCGTCCTTACCGCCGCGCTGATCGCGGCAACGCTGGGATTCACCGTCTTGTACCCAAGTGAAACGCTGGAAAGGCAGACACTGTTCGCGCTGTGCTGCGGCGTGGTTCTCTGGGCCGCCAGCGGAGTCGAACCCCTGGTGAAGAAGGACCTGCTGCCCACCCGCGCGATGACCGGCCTGGGCAAGATGTCCTACTCGGTCTACCTGATTCACGTCCCGCTGGTTTCGCTGGTGACGGCAACCGTCCGAGTCTGGCTGAGGCGGGGCACGTTCGCCAGCCTGTTGTGCATCGCGGCAACCCTGCCCCTCGCCTACTTGTTCTACCGCTACTTCGAGAAACCCTACGCCACCACCCGCCGCGAACCGGTGCCCGTCCGCCCGCAGCCGCTCCCCGAACCCGTGCCCGTGGCCGTGGCCAACTAACAACAAGACAATCTTGGCCACGAATGAACACGAATACACACGAATAAAACCTTTCTGAATTAATCCGTGTCTTATTCGTGTTTATTCGTGTTCATTCGTGGCCAACGTTCTGTTTTTAGCGTTCTAGGAGTTCACGCCCGAAGCCAGGTAGCCGCCGTCCACCGCGATGCACTGGCCGGTAAGAAAGCTCGCGGCATCGGAAGCCAGCAGCACCGCCGTTCCCACCAGTTCTTCAGGTTGTCCGAAACGGCGCATCGGCGTGCGCGTCAGGATCTCCCGCCCCCGCTCCGTGCCCTCGAGCAGCGCCACGTTCAGCTCCGTCGGAAATACGCCCGGCGCGATGGCATTGACGCTGATGCTGTCGCCGGCCCACTCGCAGGCAAGGCTGCGCGTCAGCGAAAGCACGCCCGCCTTGGCGGCGCAGTAGGCGGCGACCTCGTGAAAGGCGAGGAACGAGCCGAGCGAGGCCAGGTTGATGACGCGGCCGCGCCCGCTCGCCTTCAGCAGCGGATAGAAGGATTGGCATGCCCGCAACACGCCGTGCAGGTTCGTGTCGGTGAGGGAATCCCACTCCGGTTCGCTGATCTCCGCCGTCGGCTTGCGGAACGTGTACCCGGCCGCGTTGACCAGGATGTCCACGCCGCCGAAGGCCTGGACCACCGCATCGCGCAGCGTGTCGATCGATCCCCGCGAGTCCACGTCCACCACCTGGCGAATGGTCCGCCGGCACAGCGCCTCGATCTCGATCGCGGTCTCTTCCACAGCCTGCTCCGTGCGCGCGCTCGCGGCCACGTTGGCGCCGTGCTTCGCGAGTCCCAGCGCGATGGCCTTCCCGAGCCCCGAGGTCCCCCCGATAACGACAGCAACGCGTCCGTCGAGGTTAAAACAACCGTTCTTCATTGCGTTTTCCAATGCGACTCAGTTGCACTCATTGTGGGGCAGGATGGCATCCTGCGCGCCGGTTGCCAACCGGCGGGCCGGCCCGCCATGCTCATCTCAGCGCAGGCGTCCGCCCGTCGTCAGGATCGGCCCAGCGGTCGTTGGGCACCAGCGGCGCCCACCCCGGCCGCAGCGGGTCCCGATCGTACGGGTAGTTTCCCAGCTCCTTATACAGTTCATTGTACTGGCGCAGCTTGTCCCGGTTCAGCCGCACGCCCAGGCCCGGACCGTCGGGAACCGCGATCGCCCCGTTCCGATAAGCCATCAAGCCCCCCTCAATGACGTCGTCGGTGAGCTGATGGTAGTGAGCGTCGGCGGCGAAGGACAGGTTGGGCAGAACCGCGCCCAAGTGCAGCATGGTGGCCAACTGGATTCCCAATTCACCGGAGGAGTGCACGGCCACGCCGAGCTGGAACGTCTCGCACACGCCGGCCGCTTTCACGCAGGCGCGAATTCCGCCCCAGAAGGTAGTGTCCAGCAGGATCACGTCCACCGCCGTGTCGAGCGCATTGGCGGCGAGCTGCTCGAAATTCACCACCACGGTGTTCGTGGCGAGCGGCACCCGGACCATCTGGCGCGTGCGCCGCATTCCGTTCAGGCCGTAGACCGGGTCCTCCAGGTAGTCGTTGCGGAGGCCTTCGATCGCCTGTCCGAAGCGGATGGCCTGTTCGGTGGACCAGACTCCGTTGGGGTCGAAGCGCACCCGATCGTCGGGGAACGCCGCGGCCAGCGCGCGGTAAGCCTGGAGCTCATAGTCGGGCGGGAAAACGCCGCCTTTCATCTTGTGCGTGGTGAAACCGCAGCGGGCCTTGATGGCGCGCGCCGTCTCCACCACCTGGTCAATGGTGCGCACCTCGCCCGCGCCCGTCTCGGGGTTGGCGTAGCGGAAGAAGCAGTAGGAAGCGAACGGCACGCGGTCCCGCAGTTTCCCGCCCAGGATGGCGTGGACCGGCACGCCCCAGGCCTGCCCCAGAATGTCCAGGCAGGCGAACTCCAGCGCCGCCAGCACCTGCGTCCGGTTGTTGTAGAGCGATGCCGTGGGGTTCGCGATGCGGAAGCGCATCTCCTCGATGCGCGCGGGGTCGTGGCCAACCAGCGTGCCTTTCAAGGACCGGAAAACGGCTTCGGCGGATTCGCCCCCGCCGCCCATCTCGCCCAGCCCGATCAGGCCGTTGTCAGTCTCCACTTCAACGATGGTTCGTACGAAGCGTCCCCAGTGGCACCCGTTGGCATGACGCAGCGGGGCCTCCAGGGGCACAGTGACGGTGGTAGCGCGGAGATCGCGGATCTTCATGTCTCTTCCCCTTGGTACCACGAACGAGGGATGGCGAAAAATCGGGTGGAGCGGGCCTTGAATTCCCGCTCCACCCATCTACTGCACTGTGGGAGGCTGCTGCTTAGAAGGTGATGTGCGCGGAGAGCCAGGTCTGGCGCTCGCCGCCGGTTGAGGCTCCTCGGCCGGCCGTGTTCAGCGTTTGGGTGATAACCCCGAACGTGCCGGTGTTGGTCACGTCGAGTCCCGGTGCGCCGAGGTGCGGCGTGTTGGTGGTGCCGACCATCTCGGCCCGGATCTGCAGCTTAATTCTCTCCGTGATGTTGAAATCGCGGAACAGGCTGGTGTCCAGGTTGAACATGCCCGGGCCTCGGAGAATGTTCCGCCCGGTGTTGCCGTAGCGAACCGCGTTCGTCACCCCAGACAGGTCGGTGGCCGAAACCGCGGCGAACGCGGCAGGATTGAAGTAGTGGCACGACAGGTTGGTGGGGGCGCATGTTGTGCCCGTTCCCGCCGTCGCTCCCGCATTGCCCAGGATTTGCAGTGGGCCGATTTGATCGGCGGTCTGCTGGTTTCCCGGAGAATTGATCGAACCGCTATAAGCGAGAGTAAGTGGGGGCCCGCTGTAGGTGCTCATAACCCAATTGACCTGCCAGCCGCCAGCCACTTTGGCGGCCATTCCGTTGTTGGCCCACTTTTGGTTCTTACCGAACGGCAGCGCGTAGATTCCGTAGACTTGAAGGTTCTGCGGCCGATCGTAGCCCGCCAGCGCCTTGTTCCGCTCCCGGATGCCCGGATAGGGCCACAGCAGGTTGCCGGTCGTGATGAGGCCGCCGTAGTTGCCGCCCGCCTCCTCGTTGTCGTCCCAGTTGATGGCTTTCGAGAACGTGTAAACGGCGCCAATCTGGTTGCCGCTCTTCGATCGCCAGGTCAGCTTGGTTTGCAGCGAATCGTAGTAACTGTTCGCGTCCGGGCACAGGCAGTTCACATCGTTCCCGTTGTGGATTGACCCGTACAGCCAGCGGCCCGTATTGCCGCCGCCCGGGTACGACGCGTTGAGATTCTCGTTGGTGAGCAGACGGATTCCGCGCGTTCCCACGTATCCGGCCTCGGCCACAAACGACGAGAACTCCCGCTGCAAGGTCAGGTTATACGAGTGGATATAGCCGCGCCGGAAGTTGAACGGAACGACGTTGCCGGGGTTCACGTTGCTCGGCAGGGGAATCGCTCCGGAGCTGATGTTGGGCACCGCCACGAGGGGGATTCCAGCCGTGAGGCCGGGAAAGGCGCCGAGCGTTTCGCCGCTGAGGCTGGCAGCCGGGGCCCAACTGCCGCCGCCGATCGAGGGAGTCGCATCCGAGTTGATCGTCGCCGGGTAGTTGTTCCGGAAGAACCGCCAGTTGTTGTTATCCGCGTTCATCGCGTAGCCGGCGCGGATCACCATTTTCTCTCCCAGCCGGTAAGCGATTCCAACGCGCGGAAGGAACTGGCCGTGCCCCACGTTCACTCCGTCGTCCATTGGCGTGTTGCCGTATCCGCCGATCAGGACTTGGTTCGTTTGAAGATCGAAAAGCTTTACGCCGCCGTGGTCGGCGGTGGCCATGGGATAGAATTCCCACCGCACGCCGTACGTCACCGTAAGCCTCGAGCTTACCTGCCAGGCGTCACGGGCATAGAACGAGTACGTCTGCCAGCGCAGCGAGTTCGGAATCGCGACCTGGTCCGCCCGGCCCACTTCGTCCGGCAGGCCCAGCAGGAACTGAGCCAGCGAGTTGGTCGTTGTCGCCGCCGCGCCGCCATTCAAGGCAGTCACGTTGCCAATGAACCGGAACGAGCCGCGCGGCGTCTGGAACGCGCCACCCTGCGGCTGGAAGTGATTCATTCCATCGCGCCCGTTCTCGAAGCCGAACCTCAGGCTGTGCGTACCCTTCATCCAGCTCAGGTTCACGTTGCCCAGCCACTGGTTGTCCCGGAACTGGAACGGGTTGCCGGTGTCGGAATTCCCCATGGAGTTCCAACCCGTGACGATGAAGGCCGGCGTGCCCTGCTCCAGGTAGGAAGTGCCGTTGGTGCCCGGAATGTGCAGCCCGGTTTGCCCGTAGTTCCCCAGGTTCAGATCCGGGGCGTAGGTGGCGCCGAGCCGCTGCCGCGTGAATCCGGCGTTGGCATCCACCAGCAGGGTGGGCGAAATGGTGTAAGTGCCTCCCGCGCCGACGTTCTGGATTCTAGAGGGCGCCGTGCCCACCTGCCCGCCACCGCTCGAGCCGCCCATCGCCTGGCCGAGTAAGGGCGGATCGACAAAGTTCGCTTGCGCAATGCTGTACCGTCCAAACACCGTGGTCTTGTCGCTCGGTACCCAGCTCACCTTGGCGTCGCCGGTGTTGCGATTCATCTGCGTGGATCCGCCGCCCAGGTAGTTGTTCGTAGCGCCGGCGCCGATGCTGTTCAGGAACGTCCCGCCGTTGATGCGGCCCAGGATCGTCTTGGCGGCCGGATCGATTCGGCTGACCGGAATGATGTTGCCCGCGAACATGGCACGCCCTGTGCCGTTCGCGTTGCCGGTGTTGGGGTCGTAGACGCAACCCGCACAGGTAGTGCTATTCGTGATCCCCGATGCGAGATTGGCGTTTCCCGACGCGTCGAAGATGGCCGTGGGGTTGATCACGCTCTTGACGGGTGCCGCGGCTTGCCGCCGCTTGATCCCCTCCCAGTCGCCGAAGAAGAAGAGCTTGTTCTTCTTGATCGGGCCGCCGACAGAGGCGCCGTATTGGTTGAAAATGTACTGCGGCTTTCTCGTGCCGACCGTCTGAAACAGGTTCTGCGCTTTGAGCGATTTGTCGGTGTGGTCCTCGAAGGCGCTCCCGTGAAGGGAGTTCGTGCCCGACTTGGTGATCACGTTGACCGCCGCGCCCGCCACGTTGCCTTGCTCGGCGTCAGCGGAGTTGGTGACGATGTTGACCGATTCGATCCCTTCCGTCGGCGGCACGTAAGCGCTGTTGAAGGGCAGCCAGATGTAGCTGTTCGAAACGCCGTCGATCTTGACGCTATTGCCTTGGAACGAGTTTCCGTTGACGTTGCCGGTCATGGTGCGCTGCGGGTTCCCGCCGTCCGAGCTGATTCCCTCGGTCACCAGGCCCATGCCCGGAACGAACTTGTACAGCGCCTGGAAGTTCCGCCCGGCCGAGCCGATCATCGGAAGGTTAGCCAGCTGGGCGGCGTCGATCTGCGTGTTGACGTCGGTGCGGTCCGCCTGCAGGGCGACCGCCGAAGCAACCACCTCCACCTGCTGGGTCGATTGAGCGAGCGTCATCGCTACATCGACGCGGCGCTGCTGATTGGCCAGCAGGGCGATGGTCTCCTGTTTGTATTTGGCGAATCCCGTCGCGCTGACCGTGACCGTGTAGGTCCCCGGCATCAGGTTGCGGAACAGGTAGCCGCCATGATCGTCCGTGTTCAAGCTGCTTGCCGTCCCGGTGCCCGTGTTGAGCGCCGTGACCGCGGCGTTGGGAAGGCTCGCCCCGGAAGGATCGGTTACCGTTCCCGTGATGGAGCCATAGAGTACCTGTGCGGCGGCGGGTTGCGTTACTCCCAGCACGCCCAGCAACAGGCACAACAGAGAAACAGCGGCGACGGACCGCACGGTCCGCAGCTTAGTCGTAAGAGGCATCGTTTCTGACATGAGGTAACTCCTGGCGGTTAGTGTTCCGGGCTTTGGTTTGCGCTGAGGGAAGCCGGGCGCGAGAGACACACCGCTCACGGTTCTCGAGTGAACAGACCTCTCTGGCCGAAGCAACATGGACTGAACTAGCGACCCCCACCAGCCGAGTATTAGTTGCAACTCCGAACTATATACTGAAGCCAAAACCGTGTCAAGCCCCTTTTTTCGGACGCTAAAACCGGGAGCACCGTGGGGCAGGACGCCAGTCCTGCAGCGGGTCTCCAGACCCGCCGCCAGCAGCTTGGCAAGCTGCCCTAGCCCGAAGTCTCGCGGGCCGGCGCGAAGTCGTTCCACAGCACCAGCGCGATGGTGCCGCGCAGGCGGGCCATGCCGTCCTCGTGCGCCGGTACCACCACCGGCGGGCAGCCCCCCGGGAGCACCTGCGCCCGCACTTCGGATTCGATCACCGGGCCGAATCGGTGCCAGGAACGCGTCAGGTCGCCGACCACCACGATGCGCTCCGGCGCCAGGCCCGCGACAATCATCCGCATCCCGCGGCCCAGGTAGTGAGCCATCGTCTCCAGTGCCCGGGCCGCGCGCGCGTCCCCCTGATCCGCCAGCCGCAGCAGGTCCAGGAAGCCCAGCCCGTCGGGCTCCGCGTTGGACTCCAGGTAGTAGCGCAGCGCGGCGCGGTTGGAGGCGAATACCTCCCAGCAGCCGCGGCTCCCGCAGCCGCACAGCGGGCCGTCCGGATCGAGCGCCACGTGTCCGAATTCTCCCGCCATGCTGCTCAGGCCGCGCGCCAGCTGGCCGTTGATGAGCAGCCCGGTGCCGATGCCTTCCGACACCGTAACGGCCGCCAGGTTGCGGCAGGAGTCCATGCGGTCGAACCAGACCGCCGCCAGCACGCACGCGTTGGCGGCGTTCTCGAGCTCGACCTCGAGGCCGGTTGCCTCGACAATGGGATTTCGAATATCGACGTCCCGCCACTTCAGGTTGGGCGCGAATAGCAGCCGGTCCAGCGCGCGGTCATAGCGGCCCGGCAGGCTGATCCCGATGCCTTCGATCTTTTTCCCCTGGCACAGCCGGACCACGTGTTGGATGCGGCGGACCAGCTCGTCCATCGCTCGCCCCGGGTCCGCCGGCGTCTCCATCGCTTCCTGAAAACTGAAGCGGCCGTTCACGTCCGCCACCGCGACCGTCGTCTGAATCGGCCGCAGATCGACCCCGATAATGACCCGCTCCTCGTTCAGACGGAGAAAGGTGGGGCGGCGGCCCCGTGGCAGCCGCCCGGTGGGACCTTCCAGAACCCAGTTCTCCTGAATGAGTTCCTCGACAATCAGCGAGATCGTGCTTCGCTGCAAGCCCGACACGCGGGCCAGGTCGGCGCGCGAGATGGGCTGGCGCGTCCGTATCAGGTTCAGGACGATGCGCCGGTTGATGTCCCGGACCACCTCGCTTGAGGCGGCCTGCGGCCGTTTCGCATCAATGTCGGGCATTTTGTTCAATGCTCATACTAACTGTTGGACGCTCGGATATCAAGATCAAACTTCCGCAACCATCCATTATCTGCCAGATGCAAACGCGAGCGGCAACCGATTGCCCGATATCGTGAATCCTGACGGGTTGGGGTCGACCACCCGCCGCGCCGCCGCCACGTCGTTGTTCACGAACAGGCCCAATCCCGAAACCCCGGAGAGCGAGAGAAATGTCCCGGAGCCCGCGCGCGCGACGCTGCCGCGGATCGAGACGCCTACTCCGTTCCGCAGCAGGATCACAGGCTGGGGCGCATCGGCCGCGGCCTGCCGCGCGGAGAAATCTTCAAGATCGAGCCCCGAGAAGTCCTCGCACGAGAGGGCGTTCGAAAAGTAATCGGGCAGGTTGCGGTCCCATTCGAGTTCGAACCCGCGCACCTTCAGCCCCGCCAGGTAGCGGCAGTACACCGCCGGAATGTCGTGCGCAAAGACCGCCCCGGCCAGCGAGGTCGCCGTCCAGCGCAGGTCGAAGTTGCCGCCCGCGCCCCGGGCCACCGCCGCCCTCGGCGCGTGAATGCGCAGCCTCACCCTGTCAAACCCGATGTCGCGGACCGGGCTCTCCTTCGTCCCGTAAATCAGAATGCCGCCCTCGGCGTCCGCCAGGATGTTCGAGAAGCGCACGTTGCGAACGCCCCCGTCGGCATTGCCCGGCCCGCCCGAAGCGATGTAGATGGGCTCGCCCTTGCCCCACCAGTGGCCCGCCAGCAGCCGCGTCTCCATCACCACGTTCGAAAACAAAACGTCGGACGTCAGCCCTCCGCCGCGCTCGTACACGCCGATGCCGCGGTTGGCGTGGATGGTCAAATTGCTGAACGTCGCGAAGCGCGTGTCCTCCAGCCGGATTCCGGAGGAGTGCGAGGTGAGGGAGCAATCGGCCACCGTGACATCCTGGCTGCCGACGATCGCGAAGTCGTCGTCGCCGGCCGAGATGTCGCAGTTGGAGAAATGAACGTCGTGGCAATCGATGCAATCGACGCCGTCGTTGTTGGGGATACGCAGGTCGTTGGCGATGCGGATTCCCGTCACCACCGCATGCCGGCTGTGCTGCAGGTGCAGGGTCCAGTTGGGCGCGTTCGTCAGCGTGACGTCGCGGATGATGACGTTCCGCGCGTTGGAGAGAATAATCAGCGTGCCGGGACGGCCCTCGGGCTTCACCTTCACGGGTCCGTCTTCGGTCGAGCGCATGACTTCCAGAAACGCCTTCTCGTCGCGCGTGTAGCGGGCGTCGAAGTCGCTGCCGATGTGAGGCGTGTCGAAGTCGAAGAACTGGCCCGAGTTCCCATCGATCGCGCCCTGGCCGAAGATGGCGATGTTCTCCACCTGCCGCGCCACGATGATCCCCACCTTGTCGCCTTCGCCGCTGCTGCTGACTCCGTAAGCCTTCGTGAAGCCGTACTCGCCGATGGAGCCGTAGTCGGCCAGGTTCGGGCTCCCCAGAATTACAGACCCGGCTCTGAGTTCCAGCGAAACGTTGCTCAGCAACTCGAAGGTGCCCGTGACGTACCGGCCCGGCGGGAATGCGACCACGCCTCCGCCCGCGGCCGCCGCGGCCTTGATTGCGGCAGCGATGGCGGCGGTGTCGAGATGCGTCCCGTCGCCCACCGCTCCGTACGACCTGACGTCGAACGTTTGAGCCGCCAGAAGCCGGCACACAGAGAGGAGAAGGAGAGCACAGAATCGCATGGCGCCATTGTAGCTTGTGGGGCAGGACTCCAGTCCTGCAAGCGGGTCTCCAGACCCGCCCGCGCCCTATCCTTCCGCTTCGAGCGCCAGCTGCAGAAAACCGCGCGGCTGATACTCGATCCGCAGCGGAACCGATCGGCTCGCTTCCTCGGTCCAGATGCGGAAGGGCGTCTTGTTGCCCGTGCGCAGATTGTGGATCGTGCCGGTCAGGGCCATCACCGCTTCGGGCCGCGACACGAGTCCCCGGTCCGCGAACCGGCGCCCCGTTTTCGGATCGGGCCTCCGCGAAGTCGTCAGCTCGTACCGGTCGCCCGAATAGACGTAGATCTGCTTCAGCCGCGCCTCTCCGGACGACATCGCCCCCCACAGAGCGAACAGGAAGGTTGGAGCCGCCGCGCCCGAGGCTCCCGATGGGAAGCGGCTTTCGCCCGAGGTCTGAGCCGGATCGCGGACGGCGGCTTCCGCCCTGCGCTCCAACTCGCTCCACTCCGTTCGCGCATCGGAAGAGAAACGCGCCCGCCGGCTGTGCGCTTCGCCGGGCCGGGATTGTCCCTCGATGGCGACAAACACGCTCTGCGCCGTCTTGTCGTTCAGCGCCTTCTTGGCTTCTCCCAGGCTCTCTTCTTTCGAGGCGGTCATGAACCCGAAGTAGCTCGCCTCGAGGATCCCGCTGTCGGCTTCCGCCACCGTCTCGCGAATCAGGCCGAGCCGGTTCAGACCGTGCGCCCGGTCGGGAAGCGATCCGGCCTCGAACTCGAGCTGGTGTACGGAACGGTCCGTCGACCGCGTGACCACATGCCGCGCATGTCCCTTCCCCACGCCGGCGCGCGTGAAGATCGAGAGGGAGAACAGGAGGATGGTGGCATCCACCCGATAAGTGCGGGAACTGGGCTGCGGCGGAGCCCCGGCGCTGGCGGACGCAAACACCCGCCGGCCGCCTTCAGCCAATAGGGCGAGCAGAAACCTGCGTGTGATCATCGGCATTGGCATTCACCCGCCATGGCGCCAGCTTGGCCGCTCAGTCCAATCTTCGCCGAACGGTTGCCGGACGGCAACGAGTGATTTGACTAGTGGCAAACATCCGGGGGCGCGGCTCTCAGCCATCGGTGCCCTTACTGTCGCGGCATCGGGTTGAGCTAAAATTCTGACAAGGGATGCTGTCCCCGCGGGAACTCTGTGCACCACCGAACCGAGCACCCGAACTACGAGCTCCTCGAGGTTTGTGGGCGAGGGGGCATGGGAGTGGTGTATCGAGCCAGGGACAAACGGCTCAATCGCGTGGTGGCGCTGAAGTTCCTCGGGCCGGCGCAGGCGGACCGGCCGGGCGCATCGGAACGCTTCCAGAGGGAGGCGCATGCCATAGCGGCCCTGAGCCACCCGAATATTGCGGTCATTTACGAGATCGGCGAGTGGGATGGCGAGCCGTTCCTGGCGCTCGAATACCTTTCCGGAGGCAACCTGCGCGACCGCATCCGCGAGGGCGGTTTGCCGCTCGAGGAAATTCTGCGGCTGGCACGGCAGCTTGGCGCAGGGCTGGACTTCACTCATCGGCACGGGATTCTGCACCGCGACATCAAGCCCGCCAATTGCATGTTCAGCGCGCACGGGGATCTCAAGCTGGTGGATTTCGGGCTGGCGAAGCTGACGGAACGCAGCGACCTGACCCGTCCGGGCGCGGCGCTCGGGACCATTCTGTATCTGGCGCCGGAAATCCTGAAAGGCGAACCGGCTTCCGTGCGAAGCGAAGTGTATGCGTTTGGCGCTCTCCTCTACGAGTTGGCCGCCGGCCGGCCCATGTTTGCTGCGCCCACGGTTGAGGCGCTCTGCTCGAAAGCGCTGCACGACACTCCGGAACCGGTTTCCGCGCTGCGGCCCGAGCTTCCTTCGTACGTCGCGGATGCGATCGCACACGCCACGGCACGGGATCCGAAAGACCGGCCGGGCAGCGTCGCGGAGGTGCTGAAAGAGCTGGGAATCGCCCTGCAGGCATCGGTGCTGGATTCGGCGGTCCCGACCCAAACGCTCCTGAAAGCGCCGCCGAGGCCGCGCCGGCTGCGGCGACTGAGAATCGCCGCGATGGCAGCGGGGCTCGCGCTCGCAGGCGTGGCGACCGCGTGGTTCGGCCACCTGGGTCCTTTTCGAGGAGGCGTCTCGCTGGCCGACCAGACCGTGGTGGTGCTTCCTTTCGAGAACCTCGGTTCGGACCTCGCCGGCCAGACTCTCGCCGCGGGCCTGCAGGAAACCGTGACCAACATGGTGTCTCACACCGGGAATCCGAAGGAAGCGCCGCTGGTGGTTCCCTCCGTCGAGGTTCGCCGCGACCAGGTTCGAACGATCGCGGACGCGCGCAAGATGTTCAAGGCCACGCTGGCTCTTTCCGGCTCGGTGCAGAAGAGCGCCGAAGGGCTACAGGTGACACTGGCGCTCACGGACGCGCGCACGGTGCGGTTGAAGGACTCGGCGACCTTTTCGCTGCCGCCCGATGCCGCGGGGCTCGAAGGAGCGCTTGCCGAAAGCCTCTCCAGGTTTTTCGGCAATGGGGCGGAGCCGGGCCAGAGCACGGCCAACAAAGCCTCCTACGCGCTTTACGTTCAGGGGCAGGGCGCGCTCGATAGCCGCCGTTATGACGAGGCGGTGAAGCTGTTTCACCAGGCGGTGGACCGCGACCCCGGGTTCGCCAGGGCGCGGGCCAAGCTGGCGCTGGCCTACCTGCGGTCTTATCTTCTTACCGGGGACCGGGTGTCGCTGGCCAAAGGCGACCAGGAGGCGAACCGCGCGGCGCTGGCCGGTGTGACTCCGGACGTCCTTCTGGTTCAGGCCATCATTCGCGATGCGACCGGCGAGGCCGACCAGGCCATCGCGCTCTTCCGCCGCTACGAACAGTCGGAGCCCAACGACGTGGAAGCTTATGGGCTGCTGGCCGATGCGCTGGGTAAGGCGGGCCGCAAGCAGGAGGCTGAGGAGACGTTGCAGCAGGCGATCCGCCTGCGTCCCGGATACTGGCCCACATACCAAAGGCTGGCCGTTTTCTATCTGAATGAGCAGCAGTACGACAAATCGGAACGGAGCTTTCAGGTAGCGATCGGAATCAACCCGGACAGCCCGTCCCTGCATTACAATCTGGGCGCGTTGTATTTCGATCAGCGAAGATGGCCCGAGGCGCGGCTGGAATTCGAAAAATCCGTGGCCATCCAGCCGAATGCGTTCGGATACTCGAATCTGGGCACGGTGCTGTTCTACGAGGGCAAGTACGAGGAAGCCGCGAAGCAATTCGAGCAGGCGACGAAGCTGCAGCCCAACAACTCCGTCAATTGGGGCAACCTGGGCGATGCGCTGTGGCAGTTACCGGGTGGCCGCGCGCGGGCTCGCGACGCGTTCGCGAAAGCCGCGGTGCTGGTCAGCGAGCAGCTCGGCCTTGACCCCGGCAGCAGCCAGCGGAAGGACTACGCGGTATATCTGGCCAAACTGGGGCGGAACCAGGACGCCATCACGGAGATAGGACGCGCCATCCAGAAGGAGCCGGAAGACGGCGGGGTTCGGTTCTACGCGGCGCGCGCCTATGCTTCGGCGGGATCGCCGGCGCAGGCCGTGGAGGCTCTCAAGAAAGCGGTCGCGTTGGGTTACAGCAAGGCCGAAATCGAAAACGAACCCGACTTTATCGCGCTGCGGCAGAACTCTGACCTCCGGGAGTTACTCGCTCGTAAATAGGCTAGTAAATAGGCGTAGCGTAGCGATTCGAGTGGTGATATACTCCACCTAAGTCCACACACTGGGAAAGGAAACCTCTCATGGGCGCCACACCTGACCGCACTCCGAAGCAGTTGTTGATTCTTGTGAAAGTCACCTTCACACTCGCCGGGCCGACTTACCACTATTACAGGTTCGCCGATGGGGTGGATGCAAAGGACATCGAGGTGACCACCGGAGATCAGGTGGCCTGGTATGTAAGGGTTGAGACCGGCTCGGGCTTCAGCACGCCGGCTTACGAGCTGGAGTTCGAAGATTCCGACATCTTCGGGACGGATTCGATTTCGGTGCCGGGCGGAGGCAACAGTGGCTACTTCACGGTGGTTGCCATCTCGACGGCGGCGGCAAGCAAGTACAGCCTGGCGGTGAGCGCCATTTTCCCAGTGAGCGATCCGCACATCCAGGTAAATCCCAACGGAACGATCATCATTCTCGAGACGGGCAACCAGTTTACCGTGAGGTGGACCGAGGCCACGGACACAATGGAATATCAAGCCAACGGCGGCCAGTGGCAGACTTTTCCGGACCCTCTGCCGGTCTCGATCGGCGACAAGGTTCTATTCCAGGCAGTGTTGACCCCGCCGCAGGATTTTCAGATCGTCTTCCCGTCAAACTTGAACCCGACGTTCTGGGACTCTCCCTTCAACCGGCTGCGGAACTCGTTCCCGGCTGTGGACCACGGCCGGCTCGAATCCACGGCTGATCTTCTGGTCAGCGATAGTCACGAACCCAGTGGGACGCTGTTCCAATTCCAAGCGACGCTTGCCGACGGGACAGTGTACTCCGATCCATATGCGTTCCAACTGCCGTGAGCGAAGGCGGATGACGGATGTGGCTGGGAGGCAGGGATTCGAACCCCGATAAGCAGCTCCAGAGGCTGCCGTCTTACCGTTAGACGACCTCCCAACAAGACGGACCAGATCTCATATATTAGCATGCCTCGCCGAACCGGTTCGTCCAGGCCTACTTAATGACCAGTCCCAGCAGGCGCGCCAATTCCATCGCCTGCGCCGCGGTGACGATCGCGCCGCGCACGTCCTCCGGCCCCACCAGTATCCCCTCGATCTCCGCCCCGCGCAGATCGGCATTGCGGAGCTTCGCGCGACTGAGATCCGCCCCTCTCAGCAGAACCTGCGCAAAACTCGTTCCTTCAAGGTCAGTGCCTCGAAAGTCGGCCTCGGAAAAATCGCTCGCCCGGAACTCGCCCGCGCGGACGCGACCGTCGTTGAGTTGCGAGTAACGTCCGTCGCAGTTTTGGACCAACACATCCTGCCACCGGCATTCGATCGCCGCCATGCCGATCAACCGGCAATCGATGAACTCGACGCGCCGCGCCTCGAAGCCGCGCAAAATCGCGTTCGATAGGTCGCACTTGACCAGACGCACATCCTGGAAACGCGGCGAACGTATCTCGCACGCCGAGAACGAGACCCCCTCGAGAATCGCGTTCCTCGCTACCAGGCCCGCGAGCGTGCGGCCGGAAAGATCGGCTTCGACCAGGCGCGCTTCCACGATCGGTTCGCCCGCCACCACGGCGTCCGCGCCGATGGCGGCCAACTCATCTGCGCCAGGTTGGAAGCAGGGCGGCTTGCGTTCCGGCACTTCGTCGCGACGGCGTTTCACAGGCATGGTTCCGGACCTCCAACAGAATACCCCGAACGGCGATCACCTCACTCCACTAACTGGATTTCACGCTCCCTCAATCACTTGCAGAATTCGTCCCCGGCGCTGGCGTCCGCCTTCGCGGTAACCTCATCCCGATGGCAGTCCGGCGCGATCCCGCAGTGCCGGCCCGGCGCAGGCCGCGCCCAATGGCGGAATCCTGCCCCCTGGGCCACGTCGGAGGGCCCGCGCCCTGCCCCCTGGGCCACACCGGAGGCCCGCGCTCTGCCCCCCCGGGGCCGCGCCGGAGGCCGCCAAAAATTGGCTTCGTTTTGTTTGGCCCACTACAGGATCACCCTATAATGGTCTGTCACCCCGAGGTGTCCCGCACCCCGCCGAACGTCTATCCGGCCGGCGAGCGGTCCATGGAAAAATGCAGAAGCGCGTTGTGAGCAATCTGCCGATGAACGAACACGCCGGCCAAGAGCAGATCCTCCGCTCGGCCACCCTGGTGTCGGGCGCGGTGTTGATCAGCCGGGTCAGCGGATTGGTGCGCGAAACCGTCATGGCCCACCTGTTCGGCGCCGGCCGCGTCTTCGA
This sequence comes from Bryobacteraceae bacterium, assembly GCA_035602665.1. Taxonomy (GTDB): domain Bacteria; phylum Acidobacteriota; class Terriglobia; order Bryobacterales; family Bryobacteraceae; genus DASWZN01. The sequence continues at coordinate 20,045 of DATNLV010000844.1, forward strand.
CGCCTTCTCCCTGGCCTTCCGCATTCCCAACCTCACCCGCGACCTGTTCGCTGAAGGAGCCCTGTCCTCCGCCTTCATCCCCGTTTTTTCCGAGTACCTGACAACTAAGGACAAGAAGGAAGCCGTCCGCCTGGCGAACCTGGTCGGAACCGCGGTCATCCTCATCGTCGGGATTGTCTGCGTACTCGGCGTCGTCGGCGCGCCGCTGCTCGTCAGGTTGCTGGCCAGCGCCTGGGCCACAGCCGATCCCGGCAAGTTCGATCTGGCCATCCGCCTAACCCAGACCATGTTCCCGTTCCTGCTGCTGGTGGCTCTGGCGGCGCAGGCCATGGGCATCCTGAACGCCTGCGACCGCTACGGCGTCCCCGCGCTGGCCTCCACGGTCTTCAACATCGGATCGGTGCTCTTCGGCGTCCTCCTCGGTTTCTGGCTCGGCCCCAACCTCCACATTGCGCCCATCGAGGGCATGGCGTATGGCGTGGTGCTCGGCGGACTGGTTCAGCTTCTCTGGCAGTTGCCCGCCCTGAAGCGCGCCGGTTTCAGCTTCCGGCCGGCCATCGATTGGTCGCACCCCGGATTGCGTCGCATCATCCGCCTGATGGGACCGGCCATCATCGGCACCGCGGCCGTGCAGGTGAACGTGCTCGTCAACACCAATTTCGCCACCACCATCGTCGATCCCGTGCGAGGCGTGAACGGCCCCGTAGGCTGGCTTCAGTACGCCTTCCGCTTCATGCAGCTTCCCCTGGGATTATTCGGCGTCGCCATCGCCTCCGCCACGTTGCCTTCCATCTCGCGCAGCGCGGTCGCCGGCAACATCGACGAGTTCCGCAAGACGCTGTCCGATTCGTTGGGGATGGTTTTTCTCCTCACCGTGCCGTCCGCCATCGCCCTGGTCGTGCTGGGAGATCCGATGATCGCCGCCATCTACCAGGGCCGCAAGTTCGATTCCTACGACACCCACCAGACCGCGCTGGCTCTCTCCTGCTATGCCATCGGCCTCACCGGCTACGCGGCCATCAAAGTTCTGGCACCCGCGTTTTACGCCCTCGGCAGCGCGCGCATGCCGATGCTGGTGAGCCTGGCCTCCATCCTGATCAACTACCTGGCCGCGTACTCGTTGACCCGTTGGACTAAGCTCGGCCACGCCGGGCTCGCTCTGGCAACCTCAGGCGTCGCTCTGTTCGGCGCGATCGTTCTGTTCGGCGTCCTGCGCAGCCGCCTGGGAGGAATCCACGGCCGCCGGCTTTTGAAGAGCACGTTGAAAATCGCGCTCGCCTCGCTCATCATGGGAGTCGCCATCAAAGCGTCCACCATCGGCTTCGCGGATTGGCTCGGGGTCTCGCGCCTGGGCCGGCTGGTGGACCTGGCAGTCTCGATTCCAGTCGGCACCGCCGTGTTCTGGGCGGTGTGCAGCGTGGCGAAAGTGCCCGAGCTCGAATCCGCCGGCCGCGCACTCATCGCGCCTCTGGTCGAAGGTCGGCGCCGCCAGCGTGGTAAAATTGAACAATAATGGTCCCAGACCTTAGAGTGGCTATCCTGCTGCAAGATCTGGATAGCCGCATCCGAACCTTGCAGGGCGAAGTCGCTTCCCTTCCTAAGCACATTGCCGTATTAGAAAAGACGCTGGACTCCCACATCCGGAGAGTCGAGGCGGATAAGGCGGCGCTGGCCGCCAATCAGCGCGAGCGCAAGCAGCTCGATGCCGACATCCAGACCCAGGAGCAGAAGATCTCGAAGCTCAAAGATCAGATGCTCCAGGCCAAAACCAATGAGCAGTACCTCGCCTTCAAGCACGAAATCGACTACTGCGAAGCCGAGGTCCGCAAATGCGAGGATGCGATCCTCGAGCGCATGTCCGAGTCGGAGCCGCTGGACCAGAGTCTCAAGACCGCCCAGTCGGCGCTCGACGAAGAGAAGAAGCAGGTGGAGGGCGAGAAGAAAATCGCCCGCGAGCGCACCGCTGAAGATAAGCGCCAGCTCGATATCCTGCTCAAGCAGCGCGCCGAGTTAGTGGCGGGAATGACCGCGCCCGTCTACCGCGAGTACGAGCGTCTCCGGAAAACCCGCAAGGGGATCGCGGTAGCCGAGGCCATCGAGGGCCGCTGCTCGCTCTGCAACATGGGCCTCAGGCTCCAGTTCTATCAGGAGCTCCGCCGCCTCGATCAGGTGATGTACTGCGAAACCTGCGGCCGCATCCTCTTCTATACGCCGCCTCCGGTCGAAGTGGACGAAATCGGCCCCGCGCCCGCCGAGCAATCGCAGTCGATGGAATCCGGCCGCTAGAGCGTCCCTTTTCCGCTACCATGGATTGCCATGGGCGAACTCGTCGATAAGGACACCGAGCACCTCCGGCTGCTCACCCTCTTCTATTACGTCAACGCCGGGATCAACGCGCTGTTCTCCTGCTTCGCCCTCATGTATGTCGTGATGGGCGCCGTCTTACTCGCGAGCCCCACCGTTTTCGGTGCGGGCGGCGACGGCCCTCCCGCCATCGTGGGCTTCATCTTTACCGCTCTGGGCGCGGTTCTCCTCCTCCTGGGCCTGGGGTTTTCAGCCTGCCTTGCCTTGACGGGTCGCTTTCTCGCCCAACGCCGGCATCGCCTGTTCTGCCAGGTGATCGCCGGCATCAACTGCCTCTTCCTCCCCTACGGCACCGTCCTGGGCGTGTTCACTTTCATGGTCCTCACGCGGCCCAGCGCACAGGCGCTGTTCGCAGGCGCGCCGCCGCCTCTTCCGCCCGCCCTGCCAGAATAGCCAAGCGGGGCAGGACTCCAGTCCTGCAAGCGGGTCTCCAGACCCGCCGCCCCCGTGTAACAAAGGCCGTTCTTCGAGCGTCCCTACAGCTGCCCATGATAGGTTGAATGGGCGGAGGGTCCACACATGCCGCGCCGGGTTGCCACTGCTGTAGCGACGCTTCTCCTGCTGTTCACCTTCAACATCAAAGCGCAGAGCTGGGGCTCGGGCGTCGACCCCCGCGTCGAGCTCATGAGCGTCCTGTTCCGCCTCGCCGGGAACCCCGAGTACAACCAGTGCCGCGTTCCCGCTTATGACAACGCGGTCGCCACCTGGTTCGCGCCTTATCGCAACCATGAGGCGGTGCGGCTCGCGCGCGGCCTCGGCATCGGATTCGAGGCGCCCGTGAAACTGGCCGTGTATGTCACCGACGTGGATTCTCTCGCGGAGCGTGTCCCCTTCGATGGTCCCGGCATCCACCTTTATGCCGGATGGGACGCCGCGAAGGCCCGCGCCTTTCTGAAAGCAGCGCGCGCTTTCGTCGTCGATGCCAAATTCAAAGAGTTCCTCGCCTCCCAGGAGCCGCTCTACAAAACCACGAACGCGCGCCTGCGGGACTTCGTCCAAACCCAGGCCGACCTGCTGTGGTTCAGCCACTTCTCCGGCTCCACCGCCTCCGAGCGCTTTGTGATCGTTCCCGGCATGGCGAACGGAGCCGCCAGTTACGCCGCCCGTTTCACCGGCCCCGGCGGCGCCACGGAAATCTACGCCATCCCCGGCGTCGCGAGCGTGGATGCCGCGGCGCTCCCGGCCTTCGACTCCGAATGGCGCACCACCATGGTGTACGAACTCGCGCATGCCACCTGCGGTGTCGTAGTGGACAAATCCGCGCCGCGGCTCGAGAGCGCCGGGCTGCAGATCCTGGGCCAGGCCCCGGATGCCGTGCGGACTCAGATGCACGGCTCCTGGAGGACCCTGCTCGAAAACTCGATGGTGCACGCCGTCGCCGTCCGCTACCTCGCGGACCACGACGGCCACGATGCCTCGCGCAAGCTTGTCCGCCAGGTGAACGCGCGGTCGTTCTTCTGGGTCGGCGATCTCAGCGACCTTCTCGGCGCATATCAGAAGGACCGCCAGCACTACCCGACTCTGGAGTCCTTCATGCCGCGGGTGGCGCAGTTCCTCGACGATCTGGCGCCGCGGATGAACGAACTGGTGGCGCGCTTTCAGCCCCGCGTCGTCTCGGTCGCCCCCTCCGATGGAGCGCAGGATGTCGACCCGGGCCTGAAAGAAGTGGTGGTCCGATTCAGCCTGCCGATGAGCCCCGCTGCGCTGAACAAAGATCCCCGCTTCCCCGCGCCGCGCTTCGATCAGGCCGGTGCGCTGGTCACGCTTCCGGTCGCGCTCGAACCGAACCACGAGTACCAGTTCCCGCTGCGCTGGCCCGACGGCCGGGCGTTCCTCAGCGCCGACGGCGTGCCGCTGGCGCCCGTGACCGTGCATTTCCGGACCAGGGCCGCGACGCCATAATGGCTACGGAGCTGTTCGTAATTCCGCTGGGCGCATCTGAGTTTCTGATCTACGCGCCCTTGCGGCGCGCAGCATTGGTGGGCAACGCGGCGCTGGTGCGCTTTCTGAAGGACGGCGCGGGCGCCGAGGACATCGCTCCGAGCGTGCTCGAGTTCCTGCGGCTCTCCGGCATCCTGGGCGGTGCGGCTTGCGACCCTCCGACGACGCGGCTCTCCGGCCCGCCGCGCCCGTTGACGGCCACGCTGCTTCTCACCAACTCGTGCAATCTGCGCTGCCGCTATTGTTACGCGGCTTCGGGCGATTCTCCGGCCGCGTTCATGCAACCCGAAACGGCCCATCGTGCTATCGATTTTGTCGCCGGCAACGCCGTGGCCGCCCACGCTTCGCATTTCGATGTGGCCTACCACGGAGCCGGCGAGCCGACCCGGCACTGGACCGTGCTCCAGGATTCGCGCCTCTATGCCCAGCAGGTGGCGGATGCCAAAGGGCTCGAAGTCCGAAGCTCGCTGACCACCAACGGCGTGCTCGATCCGTCCCAGCAGGCGTGGATCGTCTCGCATCTGAACAACTCCACCGTCTCCTACGACGGTCTGCCCGAGGTGCAGGACGCCGGCCGTCCCCGCGCTGGCGGAGGCGGATCGAGCGCCGCCGTCCTCGCCACGCTGCGCGCCTTCGATCGCGCCGGCTTCCGCTATTCCATCCGCATGACGGCGACCGCCGAATCCGTTCCGCTTCTTCCGCAATCCGTCGAGTTCCTCTGCCGGCGATTCCACCCGCGCGGCATCCAGGTGGAGCCGATCTACCAGATGGGGCGGGGCCGGGACCAGGCCAGCGCCGAGACCGCCGCCTTCATCGAAGCCTACCGCGCCGCCCGGCGCACTTCCGCCAAAGCGGCGCGACTGATGCGCTTCTCGGGCGCCCGCGCCGGAACCCTGACCAATCGATTTTGTGGAGTCGCGGGCGACAACTTCTGCGTGTCGCCGTCAGGCAACATCAGCGCCTGTCACGAAGTGGCCGACGAGTGCCAGCCCTGGGCGGACCGCTTCTTCTACGGGCGGCCCTCCAGCACGGGTTCCGGCTACGACTTCGACGAGCGCGTCTACACCGACCTGCGCGCCCAGACTGTCGAGCACCGCGACTACTGCCGCGACTGCTTCGCGAAGTGGAACTGCGCCGGCGACTGCTTCCACAAATCGCTGCATTCCGGCTCGGAGGAGCTCGAAGGCGCAGGCCGCTGCGAAATTACCCGCGCGCTGATGAAGGACCAGCTTCTCGAGAACATCGCTGCCTCGGGCGGAGTCTTCTGGAGGCACTCGCCTAAGGCGCGAAGTACCCGTTGATGTCCAGGACCACCTCGGTCGCGTTCGTCACGTAGATGCTGATCGCGCCGTTCGCCCCCGCGGGCACGATCGCCGCGTTCGCCGCCACCGAGCCATCGAAAGAGTTCAGAGTCGACACGAACGGCTGCACCGAGCCCGCGGCCCAGGCCGTAAGGTAACTCAGCGGACCGTCCGGCACCACCGTCACGTTGAGCGAGTAGGCGGCCGCCGTGCTGGGAATGTTGCAGGCGCCGGCGGGAATGGCGAACGTCCGCGTCTCGCGCGCCGCCAACTCCAGACGATTCCGTGTGTCCTCAACCCGGCATGGCGTCACCGGATAGAAGGACAGCGCGCCCGCGCCGCCCGCCTGACCGAAATATCCGTTGAGGTCGAGGATCACGTCGGTGGGGTCCGTCACGAAGACCGAGATGGATTCGTTTGTGCCGGCAGGAACGATGGCGGCGTTCGCCACCACCTTGCCGGTCCACGAGTTCAAGGTTGAAACCAGCGGCTTCGGTGAACCCGTCGGCCAGGTTGTGAGGTAGCTGAGAAAGTCCGTGTGCGGCACCACCGTGACATTGAGCGAATAGGCGCTCACCGGAGACGGAGTCTCGCATGCGCTCAGCGGAATCGGAAAGCTCCTGGTCTCATCCGTCGACATGAAGGGGCCGCCAAACTCACCGGTCGAGCCCCGCGTATCGGCGACGCGGCAGGGCGCGGCAGCATAGAACGAAGACGAACCCGCGCTGTTGCCCGGCACGAAGTATCCGTTGATATCGAGGACCACGTCAGTGGTGTTGGTGACGTAGACGCTCACCGCGCCGCCCGTGCCCGCGGGCACGATGGCCGCGTTCGCGACCACGGTGCCGCCGAACGAGTTCAACGTCGAGACAAACGGCCGCGCCTGACCGGCGGGCCAAAGCGTCAGGTAGCTGAGCGGGCCCGCGGGCACCACCGTCACGTTCAGCGAATAGGCGGACGCGGTTGCCGGAATGCCGCAGGCGCTTTGCGGAATCGCGAAGGAGCGCACCGCGCCGGGGCCCATGGTGGGGCCGCCGAACGGCCCGCCCGGGCTGCGCGTGTCCGCGACGCGGCAGGGCGCTACCGGAACGAACTCCGAGCCGGTCGCTGGAGCGCCCGTGGTGAAGGCCCACGTTGCCGAACCCGCCGATCCGACCGCATTCCTGGCCACGATCTGCCAGTAATAAGTGGTGTCCTGTTCCAGCGTCCCGGGAGCGTAGCTGGTCCCCGACATGTTCGCCGCGAAGGGCGGAACCGATGAGGTGCCAAAGTAGACGTCGTATGTCTCGGCGCCGGCCGAAGTGTTCCAGGTCAGGGTGGGCGCCACCACGACGCCGCTCGCCTGGTTCGCCGGAAGGATCAAAACAGGCGCGGCCGGAGGCGGCCCTTGCGTCGTGAACGCCCACACGGCCGATGTCCCCGACCCGCTGCCGCCGCGCGCCACCACCTGCCAGAAATACATCATTCCCTGCGCCAGCGTTCCCGGGGCGTAACTCGTTCCGGTCGTCGTAGCCACCAGCGGCAGCGGCGACGA
>DATNLV010000845.1:0-11347 GCA_035602665.1 Bryobacteraceae bacterium
GCTACAGTGGCGTCGAGCGCACGGCTCCCCTGGAGAAGACCCTCTTCGCCTGCGACGAAATGGCCGGCTTCATCACCGCTGTGGCCCTCGTGAAGCCCGGCCGCAGCCTGGCTGAGGTGGAAGCAAAGTCCGTCCGCAAAAAAATGAAGGACAAGGCGTTCGCCCGCTCGGTCAGCCGCGAGGACATCGTCGAAGGCGCTCAAGGCCTGGGAATCGGCCTGGACGAGCACATCGATTTCTGCGTTCGCGCCATGCGTGCAACCGCGGCCGATCTGGGCCTCGCCGGATAGCCCCCGTCACTTCGCCGGCTCGTCCACCTTCAAGATGCGGTCCGCCGGCACGTCCGTCAGAGTCTGCCGTATTCCGCTCGGCCACCGGATCTCAATCGACCGCACTTCGGTCTCCCCGCCCAGCCCGAAGTGAACCCGCTTGTCGCTCGACGACATGAACCCGACGCTGATCGCCACATGGTTGTATAGCGTCCGGCCCGACGCCGTGGTCACCTTCACCTTCGCCCCGATCGCATCGCGCGCGCTCTTGTGTCCCACCAGGTTCAGCACCAGCCAGTGGTTGCCGCTATCCCCGCTGTTCATCAGAATCCGCGGAGGCTCGTTGAGCGAGGTCACCACGATATCGAGCGCCCCGTCGTTATTCAAATCGCCGAACGCCGACCCGCGCTGGTAGCCCTTGTGCAGGAAATCCTTGCCCATCTCTTCGGAAACGTCCACGAACGACTTCCCATCCACGTTCTCGAACATGCTGTCGTGTTGCGGCGACTTCTCGTTCACCTCATCGACATCCCCGTTCGAGGAGTAGATGTCCTTCCATCCGTCGTTGTTGTAGTCGATGAACCCGTTGCTCCAGCCCGAAAACGGCACGCTCAGCTTGCGGACTTGCGCGGCCGACGACGCAATCACGAACATGTCCCCGCGGTTCCGCAGCAGCTGCCACACCTGGCCCGCCAGATTGTTATAGAAGATATCGACCTTGCCGTCGTTGTCGAAATCCTTGGCATCGGCGCCCATCGACGATCCCACGTGCGCGTTGTCGTTGTAGGCCACCCCCAGTTCCAGCCCCTTCTCTTCGAACGTCCCGTTGCCCCGGTTGATGAATAGCGAGTTGGGCTCGGTGTCATTGGCGATGAACACGTCCGGCCGGCCGTCGTCGTTGAAATCCGCGATCGCGATGCCCATTCCCTTGGCCGGCGCCGCCGCCAGGCCCGCCTTCACGGTCACGTCCTCGAACTTCCCGTGGCCCAGGTTGTGGTACAGCCGCGGCGGGACGCTGGGATAGCGCCGCGGATCGCAGTAGTAATCCTTGCTGTCCATCGTGCAGCGGTAATCCACCTTGGGATTCCACACCGTGTAATCGGACACGATCAGATCCAGCAGCCCGTCGTTGTCATAATCGAACCACGCCGCGGCCACGCTGAGCGTGTTGTCCGGCTTCCTGCCGATCCCCGAGGCTGCCGTGACGTCGGTGAAAGTCCCGTCGCCATTGTTGTGGTACAGCGTATTGCGTCCCGCGCCGCAGAGGAACAGGTCCTCGTACCCGTCGTTGTCGTAGTCGCCCACGGCCACGCCGAAGTTGTAGCCGAGCCCAGCTCCGGTCAGGCCCGCCCGTGCCGTCACGTCCTCGAACGTGCCGTCCGCCTTCTGGTGCAGCAGGCAGTTGTAAAAGGACGGATCGGTCTTCTGCATCTCCGGGAAATGCGCCCCGTTGGTGAAGAAAATGTCGGGCCGGCCGTCGTTGTCGAAATCGAAGATGGCAACCCCGCCGCACATCGGCTGCGGAAAATACTTCCGCCCCGGCAAGCCGTTCTCGCTTCGATACGAGAATTTCGAATGCGGCGCGACGTCGACAAAACCAGGCCGCCGGGGCGCCTGCGCCGGCTTTCCGGACAGGGCAAACAGCACCAGCGCCGCCACCGCCGAAGCACCCGCCGCGATCGCCCGCCTCAGACGAGCCTCCGCCCCACCACCGCCCCACTGCTACCATGAGAATTCCGAGGCATGCGACTCCTGCTCTCGATTGTATCCGGTGTTTGCGCCCTTCTGGCGGCGTCCGTCGCCGGGGGCATCGCCTTCGAGGAAATCGCTGCGCGCTCCGGCCTGGTCTTCACCACCAACAGTTCCCCGACGCCGCAGAAGAACCAGCCCGAGACCATGGTGGCCGGCGTGGCGCTGTTCGATTACGACAACGACGGCTACCTCGACGTCTACTTCGTCAACGGCGCCGCCATCCCCTCGCTCAAGAAGGAAACCCCGGCATACTGGAACCGCCTCTTTCATAACAATCGCGACGGCACCTTCACCGACGTGACCGAAAAGGCGGGCGTCGCCGGCGCCGGCTACGGCATGGGCGTGGCCATCGGCGACTACGATAACGATGGCTGGCCCGACATCTATGTCGTCAACGTCACCGGCAACCAGCTCTTTCACAACAACCACGACGGCACCTTCACCGACGTCACCGCCAAGGCCGGCGTAGGCGGAGGAATCCTCGACGGGAAGAAGATGTGGTCGGTCTCCGCCGCCTGGGTCGACTACAACAACGACGGCCTGCCCGACCTGTTCGTCTCCAATTACTGCAAATGGGAAGTGAATAAGGATCCGTTCTGCGGGCCCAGCACCTCCAAGCGCGCCTACTGCCATCCCAAGAACTACCAGCCGCTCCCCAATACCCTTTACCGCAATAACGGAGACGGAACCTTCACCGACGTCTCCCAGGAAACCGGAATCGCTAAGCACTTCGGCAAGGGCATGGGAGCCGTCATCGCCGATTACGACGGCGACGGCTTCATGGACATCTTCGTCGCCAACGACAACCACGCCAACTTTCTGTTTCACAACATCGCGGGCAAACGCTTCGAGGAAGTGGCCTTCGAGAGCGGCGTGGCCTACACTCAGGGCGCGAACGACATCTCCGGAATGGGCGCCGACTTCAAGGATGTGGACAACGACGGCCGCCCCGACATCTGGCACACCGCTACCGAGAACGAGTCGTTCCCGCTGTATCTGAATCGCGGCGGCGGCGTCTTCATGGAGGCCACCGCGTCGAGCCGCCTCTTCCCCACCCGCACCATGTCCGGCTGGGCCAACGGCATCTTCGATTTCGACAACGACGGCTGGAAGGACCTGTTCGTCGCGCGCGGCAACGTGCTCGACAACGTCGCGCTGTTCTCCAACCGCACCTATGAAGAGCCGAACACCGTCTTTCGCAATCTGGGAAACGGCAAGTTCGAGGATGTGAGCGCCGGCGCCGGTGCCGATTTCGCCCGGCCCGCCGCGCATCGAGGCGCCGCCTTCGGAGACCTCGATAACGACGGCCGCATCGACGCCGTGGTCACCGTCCTGAACGGCAAGGCCAAGTACTTCCACAACGTCACGCGCAACGCGAACCACTGGATTCTGCTGAAGCTGGTGGGCACGAAAAGCAATCGAATGGGCCTCGGCGCGCAAGTCGCGATAGCTACCGACGACGGCCGAAAGCAGGTCAACGAAGTGACCACCGCGGTCGGCTACGCCGGCTCGAGCGATCCCCGAGTCCACTTCGGCCTGGGCACCTCGAAGCTCATCCGCGAAATCGAGATCCGCTGGCCCAGCCGCATCCGCCAGGTCCTAAAGAACGTCCCCGCCGACCAGATCCTGACCATCGAAGAGCGCGCCGCCGATTGATTGCTTGTGGCGCAGGCACTCCTGCCTTCCGTCTCGGCACTCGTGCCGAGACCACCGGCCCTACTCCGCCTTCCCCCGCTCCTCCTTGGCGTCCCGCTCCGCCTTGAGCTTCTGCACCACGGCGCGCTCGCGGTCCCCGTCCTCCTTGAGCTTCAGACGATAGTACGCCGCGGCAAGAGAGATGTGCGCCTCGACGAATTGCGGCGCCTGTTTGATCACGCCCTCGAAGGTCGCGCGAGCTTGCTCGATCTTCCCCTCCGCCAGCTCGATCGAGCCCACCTGGTAGAGCACTCGCAGGTCTCCCGGCCGCACCAGCAGCGCCCGATCGAGCAGCTTTCGCGCCCCCGCGTAGTCCTCGTCCTCCTTCAGCAAAACGGCCAGGTTCAGGTTCGACTCGAAGTCCACAGGGTTCTGTGCCAGCTCCTTTTCGAAGGCGGCCCGGGCGGCGGCCATGTCGCCCGTCTCCATTTCCGCGCGGCCCAGGTAGGAATAGACATCGGGAAGGTGCGGATTCAGCTCCGCGGCCTTGCGCAGGTCCGCAATGGCGTCCGGGTATTCGAGCGCCCCCAGCTTCGCGGTGCCCAGCAGCAAACGCGCCTCGGCCGAATCGCCGCTCCGCAGAATGCGGTCCAGAATCCGCTGTCCCAGGTCCATCTCCTTGTTGCGGAGCAGCGCCGTCCCCAGCATGTAGGCAATCGCGAGATCGTTCTCGTCCTGCTTCTCCACCGGGGTCAGCAGCTCGATCACCTTGGCGTCTTCGCCCTGGCGCAGCCAGCAGTCGCCAAGCAGGAGGACAACCTGCTTGTTCCCCGGCTGCTCCTTGTGCAGACCGGCGAGTTCCACCGCGGCTTTCGCGACCTGGTCCGACTTATAGTAGGCCAGCGCCAGGTTCAGCGAGACGGGGAAATTGCCGGGGCTAAGCTTGAGGGCTTCGCGGTACTCGGAGATGGCTTCGGAATAGCGGCCGGTGCTGGCGAGCGCCGCTCCCAGGTTAGAGCGCGCGTCAATGGCCTCGGGCCTCGCCTTCAGGTAGGCCCGGTAGCCGCGGATGGCCGCGTCCATGTCGCCGGCCCGGTGTGCGGCCACGGCCTGCTGGAGCGTCTGCTCGGGCGGCTCCTGCGCGCTCGCCAGGCCGGCGAGCGAGAGCAAGGCAGCAACCAGAACGCGGAGCATGGCGAGACTCACCTTCCAGGATAGAACACGGCGCATCCGGGGGCTTTGCCCTCACCGCCGGACGAGACGGATCGCCCGGTCGAAGCCCTAGCCTTGGCAGTTAGTGCTCGAAGACTCTCCAGAGTTCGATCGGCGCCCGGTGGCGGTCGGGAGGCGTGAAGGCAAAACTCCAACCTAATGGAACAGACTGCGGTGGCAAACACTCGCGATCGCTGCACGTTTGAAAACCGAGCGATCCGGACGCACGGAACGTGGAGTCGGAATCCAGGCAGGACTTGCGAAAGCCTTCCCAAACGGCCGTGTGGGTGTCGCTGATCATGGGCCGGATAACGAATTCGCGGGTGAGCCTGATCGTGCCCTCGTACTCGGGCAGCTTCCCGTCGGCAAAGGCAGGCTGCCCCCAAAGCGGCTCCGGGTACTCCACATCGCCGATGAAGGAGCACTCCGAGGAGTCCATCCGCCAGGCGGTCCCGTGGTACGGCTCCCCCACTTGCGGCCCGTATACGTGCCACCCCGGCGGTATTCGCAGCTCGACGCCAATCGTCAGACGGCTGCCCAGGCTCGCGGCCGTGTCGCTGGCCGTGGTCTCCACATGGATCTTGCCCGCCTCCAGAGGCGTCCGGACCTGATCCGCGAGCTGGCCGACGGCGCGCTGCAAAATGCTGCCGGCGGTCAGGCGCAGCTCCTCGTGCTCCGAGACGAACCGCCAGCGCACCGTTCCATCGGGGTCGAGGACGAACACCGATGGATCGGCCAGCCCATATACCGGAACCTCGCCCGAGGAGTCCACGTCGATCTGTGTGCCTTTGCGATACCGCCGGTCGGCAACGCCGTAGGCCCGGATCACAGTCGATTCGTGATCGGACAGCAGGGGGAATGCGATCCCTTTTCGCAAGGAGAAATCGTGCAGTACGGCGCGGCTGTCGTAGCTGATCGCCGCCAGGCCCAGGCCGGCCCGCTTTAGCAAAGGAAGATCGCGCTGCAACTCGCCGAGTTGCCCTTTGCAGAACACTCACCAGTCGGCCGACCGGAAGAAAACCAGAACCAGGCCGCGCCGCTCCATCAACGAGGCCAAGGTGCGCTTGCGCCCCGACTGGTCGGGCAGTTCGAAAGCGGGGGCCTTCGCGCCGGCCTGGATTCCGACGCTCGCCGCGTCCCGCATCCACACGGGGACGGCGCCGCACAGCAAGCCACTCGCAAGCGCCATTGCGAAAGCCGCGCGCAACATGCCCATATCCTCAGCTTAAGCCCTGGCCTGCCCGCATAGAAAAGAGGCCGCCCCTCGCGAGGCGGCCTCCGGTTCAATCTTGGAACGCGATCAGAAGAGGAACTTCACTGCGAACTGGATGATCCGGTGTCCCTGCTTCTCCGTTACCGTGCCGAAGCTTGAGGGCGCCTGGCCGTTCTTGTCGAAGGACAACGAAAGGTTGCTCCCGTTGAACGACCACAGGGGGTGGTTCAGGAAGTTGTAACCGTCCGCGCGGAACTGAATTTTCTTCGACTCCGAGATCTGGAAGCTCTTGAAGAGCGCCAGGTCGGAGTTGAAGTATGCCGGTCCGTAAACCACCGGCCCCTCGAACGGACCGTTCTGGCCAACCGCCGGAACGGCGTAGCAACTCGGGTTGATGTACTGGTGGGGCCCCAGTCCCTTGCTCGGGTCGCACGTGACTATTGGGTTGAGCTGAACATCGGGCGTACCCAGGATCGACGTGTTGCTGACGTTATAGCTGTTTGTGGGACCGACCTTGGTCGCGGAATTGAACCCGAAGTTCTGGCCTTGGATGCCGGTGAGGTTGGCGCCGCTCTCAAGCTGAGTAATGCCTGTCACCTGCCAGCCGTTGAGCAGCCCGCCCGCGGCCCTGCCCTTCACGGGGTTGCCCAACTGGATGGAGTAAGCGGCATTGAAAATCTGCGGCCGGTTACTCGGCAGAACGCCGTAGTTGTTGGTGATGTGGAAGGGGTCATAGTTGCCATTGGTCCCCATCGCTTTGCCATAAGTGTAATTCAGGGAGAAGTCGTACCGGCCCCTGGTGCGCGCCCAGGTGACCTGCACGGCGTTGTAGTTCGCATACCCGTTGTTGCTGACTATGGCGAGGGTGCCGTATTGCGGGTACGCGCGGTAATTGGCCGCATTGAGGAGGTTGGGATCCGTCGCAAAGCTCGTGTTCATCGTTCCGACGGGAATGTAGTTGAGGTTCAAAGAGCCGGCGCCGTTCGGTGCGGAGCCGCCGTTGCCCGAACTCCCAATGTTGCGCGACCGGTTGCCTACATAACCGACCTCCAGGCGGCCCGACGCCGGCGTTGCCTGCGAGATCGTGAAGCTGTAGGCATCGGTGTAGGCTTCTTTGTCGTCTGACCCATCCACGGCGGCGACACCGGCCGCCTGGGCGCTCAGCGGGACGTTGCCGAGGTTGCTGAGCAGGAGCTGCTTGCCCCCGATGCTGCTCGGCGAGAGGCTGTAGGTCAGCACGCCCGCCGCCACTTCGAGGCCGGTCGTGCCCTGTCCGGAGTGGAAGTAGCTGCGGCCCCAACCGCCCCGCAACACGGTCTTGCCCTGGCCGAAAATGTCCCAGGCCATCCCGAACCGCGGCTGGTAGAACAAAGCTCTGGTCGGAAACCCGCCCAGCGGGACATTGGAATTCTGCTTGTGCCACTCGAACCCGCAGTAGTTTGTGGCGACCGCCAGTTGAGCCGGCGTACAGGCGGAGTAGGCCGCGGGATTGAAGACAGTGAACCCATAGCCAATGCGATCCACCCAGGGCGTAATGTGAGACAGGCGAACCCCCAGATCGACGGTTAGATTCTTGGTGACCTTCCAGGAATCCTGGACAAAGCCCTCCGTCGTCGAGTACGAGATGTCGTTGATACGGTCGAAGTTCGTTTCGTTGTAGCCGCTCAGGTTCCCGGTCACCATGTCGGCGTAGTCGTTGCCGTAGGTGAAGGGGTTGCCGTTCGGCGCGCTGTTCACGTTGATGTTGCCGTTGGCGTTATCGCTGGCGGGCTGGGAGTTTCGGATCCACTCCCAGAAGAACCCCGCCTTCAGGGTGTGGGTGCTCACGATCTTCGTGAAGACGTCGCTGACGCTGGGCATCCACTTGTCCGCGTACAGGCCAGACGTGGGGCCGCCGGCTTCAAACCCGCTCGGGTTGAAGATCTGCGCCGCTTCGCCACTTCCTTGGTACGACGGAATCTGGGCAATTCCGTTCTTGAACAGGCCCGCGAAGCCGAAGCCCACCTTCGTCCGGTCCACCGCGGCCGGATTCGAGAATACGTTAGGGAATCCGACGAAGGTGTAGCCGAAGACGAACTCGTTCGTCATCGACGGGCTAAAGACGTGAGTGAGCGACCCGGTGACGGAATCCGAGCTGTTCTTCCCCAGGATGGGCGTCGGATAAGGAACCTGATCGTTGCTCCGCCACCACAGGCCGACCGGGAACTGCTGCGTTTCGCGCTGGTAGTTGTAGCGGACGTACACCTTGGTATTGTCGCTGACGCTGTAATCCACGCGCGACATCCATTGCCGGTTGTTCTGATTGAACGTCGCCGCCTTCACGTAATTGAAGTCGCTGCCCGCGGTGGGAGTGACGTTCGGCGCCGGGTAGAGCTTCATCAGGGCGACCATGTTCGGGTCGAGATTCTGCGCCGGAATCATCCCGCCCGGAAACTGCGTCAGGAGGTTCGGATATTGGGGCGAATTGGCGATCTGCCCCGGCAACCTGCCGCTGTAGCCGCCGACGTTGGGGAACGCCCCCTCGGTGGCATTGATATTGGCAGGCGAGAAGTTCCCCGTGAGCATGCTGGCGTCCGGTACGGTGGCCCGCAACAGGCCGGTATCGAGCACCTGGTAGTAATACTCGAAGCCCGTGAAGAAAAACAGCTTGTCGCGATTCCGGTTGAATCCCGTCCCCGGGACCAGGACCGGACCGCCGACGGTGCCACCCGGATAGTAGTACTTATTCTGGGGACGCGGCGCTCCACTCGCGTTGTTCAGAGCGTCGTTGGCGTTCAGGACGTAGTTCCTCGCCGAGAAGAACCCCGAACCGTGGAACTCCCTTCCCCCTGACTTCGTTATGGAGCTCACCACCATCGGCCCCTTCTGGTTCTCCGCGCTGTAGGTGGTCTGCACTTTGAACTCGGCTATCATGTCCGCGTTCGGATTCACCGGCGTGTCGCAGTTGCAGCCCGGGTCCGAAACGTGGGCGCCGTCGGCGGTGATATCGAGCGAGTTGGCAGGCAGTCCGTTGTAGCTGTAAGCCGCGTTCAGAGGGCTCTGGCTGCCGCCGTCGCCGTTGGCGTTGATGCCGATCACTTCGCCCGTGTAGTTGGCTTTGTTCGAGGACCCGTTCGCGATGCCGAAACCGGGCGTGATTTTGATGAACTCGGCCGCGTTGCTGCTGACGATCATGAAGTTCTCCAACTGCTTGGTTGTCAGCGTGGAGGATTTTTCGCCCGAGTCGGTGGGCACCAGCGATTCAGCTACGCCGGTAACCTCGATGGTCTGCGCCGCGGAGCCGACGGTCATCGTCACGTTCATGTTGCGCTTCTCGCCACCGCTCATGGCGATCCCGCTTGCCTTGTACGACTGAAAGCCCTTCACCTCGATCGTCAACGCGTAAGTGAAGTCACCCACCGTGACGGATGCAAACGTGTAATACCCGTCCGAATTCGTTTCCGTTTGCCGCTCGGATCCGGAAGCTTCGCTAGTCAGCTTGACTGTGGCGCCCGGAATCACGGCACCCGACGGGTCCGACACGACACCCGTCAGGGTTGCGTAGATGGACTGGGCCGGTAAGTGCCCGGCCGCCAGAAGAAAGATCGCTACTCCCACAAGAAGCTTCATGCTTCTAGTCATAACCTCTTCCTCTTTTCTTGTTGGTTGATAACCCCACAGCTCTACAGCGCCGCGCCTGGACAAGGCACGGGCCGCACAGTGATACCACGCTAACAACCCCTTAAACCCTCTATAACCCCTAATTCCGCGCAATTGCCCCTGGCAATGCGTGGTATCACATCATATTACTGATCATTTATGAAAGAAGCAAGCTGTGAAGTAGAGTCACAGGGGGACCCACGCGGATAACAGCTTTGTTATCAACCTCTTTCGAGCGTGGGTCTGGGGCGCTGGCCGGAGTCCGAATTTGCGGCCCGTCAAAGAGCCAGGTTAATTTACCTTTATAATCAATAGCTTACATCTAATGCGAATGCACTAGACTGAAAATACGAGGGTTACCATGGGCGCCGGTCGCCCGCGCCGGCCCGCCGCCTACTTCCTGCTCAGGAAATACAGCAGCAGCCCGAACGCCGCCAGCAGCACAATCGTCGCACCAATCACCACCGGCCACAGCGGCATTTGCGGCTTGGCGGCGGGAGCCGGTGCCACCCCCGGCGCGGGCGCCCCGATTGGCGGCTGAGCCGCGGGAGCCTGGGGACCCGCAACGCCCGTCGCCGCATAGCTCGATTGCGCCCCAAAAACCCGCGTGTACTCGCCCGGCCCCAGCGCTTTCGAACCCTGTGGCGACGGCCCCGCCGAGGGCGTCGAGAACACTCCCGTGGCCCCCTGTGCCTGCGCCGGTGGAGGCGGCGCGGCCGGCACCGCCGGCACGCCCGAAGCGCCTGACCCATGCCCGCCGAAAAGCTGCGTGAATTCCCCGGCCGCCTTCCCGCTCATGGGCTGCGCGGTCGGATGCGGCGCCGCCGAAGGCATGCCGTAGTTCGCCGCTGGTTGCGCCGACGGCCGGGCCCCGGATGGCGGCGATGAGAACAAGCCGGTAAAGCCTCCGGGCTGCGCCTGAGCCGGCTCCGGCCGAGGCGGCACTGAAGATGCGCCGCCCGGCGCGGGCGATGCCTGGAACATGCGCGTGAACTCCCCTGCCTTCGAACCGGCCTCGGGGCCTGGCGTTGGCGGACCCTCGGGCATAGCGGCTGGCATCGCCGCACTGTCCCCGAGCGCGTCCGACTGGAACATGCGCGTGAACTCGCCCGGACCAGGCTCCGGCGCCGCGGGCGCTGGCAGCGGAGCAGCCGCCGGTATCGGAGGCGGCGCATAGCTAGGAGTCGCGGCGGCAGGCGCTCGGGGAGCCGGCGGAGCAGGCGGAGCAGCCGCTGGAATCGGAGGCGCAGGCGGCGCATAGCTAGAAGTCGCGGCAGGTGCCCGGGGCGCCGGCGGAACAGGCGGAGCAGCCGTTGGGATCGGAGGCGCAGGCGGCGTGTAGCCAGGAGTCGCGGCAGGCGCTCGGGGCGCCGGCGGAGCAGGCGGCGCGACCGGGATGTCACCCAGCGTCGAGCGAAACAGTTGCGTGAACTCTCCCTCCGGACGTTTGGCGGCCGGCGGTGGTGGCGGAGGAGCCGGCGTCGCGCTGGCAGCAGGCTGCGGAGGCGCGGCCGGCGCCGGCGTCGCTCCGAACAACCGGTCGAACTCGTCTTCGGGTGTTGCGGGCGTTGCGGGCGCCGCGGGTGTCGCCGGCGCGCTCGGCGCCACCGGCGCGGTAGGCACCTTG
>DATNLV010000847.1:0-6279 GCA_035602665.1 Bryobacteraceae bacterium
AGCCGCCCGAGGTCGCCGGCACCTGCCCCTTCTGCGGAAGCCCCATCGTTGCGCAACCGCAGGCCGCCGATCCTCTCGTCGTGCCGGATGCCGTGCTGGCCTTCAGGCTCCCCAAGGCGGCCGCGCAGCAGTCCGTGGGCCAATGGCTCGCCAGCCGCTGGTTCGCGCCCAACGCCCTCAAACGCATGGCGCACCCGGACCGCGGCATCAGCGGCGTCTATCTTCCTTTCTGGTCCTACTCCACCGACACCCACAGCGCCTACCGCGGTGAGCGCGGCGAGCATTATTACGTCACCGAGGAATACGACGAGCAAGACAGCCAGGGCAACACCGTGCACCGCACGCGCCAGGTCCAACACACCAACTGGTACCCGGTTTCCGGAGAGGTCGCCCGCCGCTTCGAGGACGAACTGATCAGCGGCACCCACGCCGTCAACGAGTCGCACCTGAACGCGCTGGAGCCCTGGGACCTGCCGGAGCTGCGCCCTTACGATCCCGCGTATCTGGCCGGCTTCAAGGCGCAGCGCTACCAGCTCGATCTCGCCGGCGGATTCGAAGAGGCCAAGGAGGTGATGGCCCGCCGCATCGAGCGAGATGTCGCTTCCGACATCGGCGGCGATGAGCAGCGCGTCGAAGCAGTCAGCACCGAATACGCGAACTCCACCTTCCGCCACCTGCTGCTGCCGGTCTGGGTGGGAGCTTATCGCTTCGGCGACAAGGTCTATCAACTGGCGGTGAACGCCCGCACCGGCGCAGTCCACGGCGACCGCCCCTACAGCATCGTGAAGATCGGCTTGCTGGTTCTGGTGATACTCGCCGTGGTGCTGCTAGCGGTCCTGCTTTTCGGGCGGCGCTGAGCATGATTGACCTCAGCACCGCAACGTTCGTCGGCTCGGCGGCGACCGACTGCGAGATTCTTCAGATGCTACCGACCGACTACAAGGAGTTCCTGCTGGACGTAGATGGCTGTGTTCTCTTCGGCGGTGGTCTTCATATTCGGGGAGCGTGCGAATCTCCTGACTGGCATTCCCTCCGCCAGGTGTGGATTGGTGCTGACGCTCTTTCGAGCCTGTACCCATCCGTTGAACCTATCGACATCCCATTTGCGCAGGAGGCTTGCGGCGATCAGTTTCTTCTCCGAAGCGGGCTAGTCACTCGTCTGAACGCCGAGACGGGTGAGATTACGGCGCTCAGCCTTACCTGGCGGGACTTTTTCGACGCGGCAACCGCGCACCCGATTGAATTCCTGTCCCTCCAGCCGTTGGTCCAATACTCTAACGAGGGCGGGACCATGGAGCCTGGGCAACTCCTGAGCGTGTACCCACCGTACTGTTCAGCGGAGTCAGCGAACGGGGTGTCGCTAAGGGCGATTTCGGCACTCGAGCGGATTCGGTTCTTAGCCTACTTTGCCGCTCAGATCAGGGGCGTGCCGGACGGGGCGAAGCTACGAATGAGAGTCAAGTAACGAGCGGAAGCCGCCGCGTCCCCGCGGCCCCAGCCACACCAGCGGCGCAAGCCCCGCCAGCACCAGCGCCGCCAGAGGGCTCCGGCTCAGCACCCCCGCCTCGCGGTCGCTCATTGAATACGCGTAATCCGCTTCACCAGGTTGTTGCTCGACGCCGCAATCAGAATCGCCGACGCCGCCACAGCCACCGCCGTCTTAGTGCCGGCCTGCGCCATGCCCACGGTTCTGGCGCTGTTCGTCGTGGTGCTGCTAGCGGCCTTGCCGCTGGGGCGGTCACTAAGCAGGCGATTGAGGCAGGATACCAAGCGAGATGTGCGCCTAAGGGCACCCGTCTCTGCAGCCACACGCCTTCCCCCGCAGCGACCGCACGCCCTCCATCCCAATGATCGGTACCATCACCAGCCCCGCCGCCGGATCAGCCCACCACCAGCCGAACAGCGCATTCAACAGCAAGCCGCCCAACAGAATCGCGGACAGGTATGTGCAAAAATCGGCCTGCCGGGAATCGGCGCTCATGGCCCCGCTCCCGATTCCGGCGGCGATCCGCCGTTTGGCACGCGCCAGCAGTGGCATTACCACCACCGAAACGGCGGCGACAAGGATGCCGGGGATGCTGCGCGCGGGCGCGTTGTGGCTGGCCAGCGTGGAACCGGATTCGTAAAGAATGTAGAGCGCCAGTGCAACAAAGCACCCGCCCACGAACCGCAACGTGATCCGTTCGAACTGTTCACGCCGGGCACGGTCCGAATCGCGGTGAAGCCGCCAGAGCAACGCCGTCCCGGAAGCGACTTCGATGGCGCTGTCTAGTCCGAAGCCGACTAGCGAGACGGACCCCGCGATCAGTCCGGCCACGATGGACACCAGACCTTCGGCGCTGTTATAGGCGATGGTGAAGTATTCGAGTTGCTTGCCCCTGCGAACCAGGTCCTGGCGCCTCTGAGTGCTGGCTGTCGCCATTGCTCCATTATCCCGGAGCGCAGCGTCCCCTACCACGCCAGCCACACCAGCGGCGCAAGGCCCGCCAGCGCCAGCGCCGCCAGAAGGCTCAGGCTCAGCACGCCGGTCTTGCGGTCGCTCATCGAAAACGCGTAACAGCCTTTCACCAGGTTATTGCTCGACGCCGCAATCAGAATCGCCGACGCCGCCACGCCCACCGTCGCGCTGCTCCCCGCCGCCTGCGTCATCCCCATGATGAAAGGATCCACGTCCGTCACGCCCATCAGCGCCGCCAGCGAGAACACCCCCGCCTTGCCCAGGTAAGTCACCACCAGGTGCGTGGCCACCAGCATGCCGACGAAGAGCACCGCGAAGCCCAGGGCCGCGCGCAGTTCCAACGGGTTCTTCGGCTCGTACTCGCGCGCGACGTCTCCCGCCTTGGCATCGGGGATCCGGCTCCACAACCATCCGCCCGCGATGCTCGCGCCCGCCAGCACCAGGAACGGAACGCCCAGAATCATAATCAGGCTGCGATTGAAAATGGTCACCAGGCCCGCGAGGCGCAGATACATCATCCCCGAGGCCACCAGCGTGACTCCCGAAAACAGGTGCGGCCGGCACTCCAGCTTGGCCCGCTTGGCCAGCACCACCGTCGTCACCGTCGAAGAATACGCGCCTCCAAGCAAGGCCGCCAGCATCACGCCGCCCTGTCCCTTGGTGACCTTCTGGATCACGTAGCTGCCGTACGAAACCGCGCTCACCGCCACCACCACCAGCCACGCCTTGTATGGATTCACCGCGAACGGCCCGAACTCGCGGTTGGGAAGCACCGGCAGAATCACCGCCGAAAGCAGCAGAAACTTCGTGAACGTGAGGATCTCTTCCGGCGCGACCCGCTTGGTCAGCCCTTCCAGTGCGCCCTTCAACTCCAGCAGCATCATGCTCGCCACGGTGAGAGTGGTGGCGATCCAGAACTCCCCGCGATACACCAGCGCGGCCGCGACGTATGTGGTCAGCGCCGACATCTCCGAGGTGACGCCCGCGGTTACGCCCCCCTGCAGCTTGTTGCGGTACGACAGCATCAGGAAGCCCGCCACCACCGCGAGGCCCAGCACCACCGGCAGAACCGCTCCGCCCGCCAGTAAGGAGATGCCGTAAGCGATAAGTCCGATGAGCGGGTACGTGCGCACGCCGCCGAACGAGAACTGCCCGGCGCGCCGCTCCTCACGTTCGAGGCCGGTCAGGAAGGCCAGAAACAGCACCAGCGCGATCTTCACGCCTTCCGGCGGCAACAGCCGATAGAGATCGGTGAGCATAAATCAGTACAAGCATATCCGAACGGCGAGCAGCACAGGACTCTACCAGCCCCGCGCCGGCCTCCACTCTGTGGCTCTGAAGAGCCTGCCCGCATAAGGTCATTGCTCTGCTTCGACCCACTGGTGTACTCTTCACCCAAGGGGGCGAATATGCCGAGTTTCCTGGTTGAAGTTGCGTACACTTCCGAAGCGTGGTCCATCCTGGTGAACAACCCCCAGGACCGTATGCAGGTGGTCAAGGGAACCATCAAGAGGTTGGGCGGCAAGCTCCAACGCTCGTGGCTGTCCTTTGGCGACTACGATGTCGTGGTCGTAGTGGACCTGCCGGACAACATCAGCGCCGCCGCGCTGGCAATGGCCGTCTCCGCGGGCGGTTCCTGCAAGGCCGTCAAAACCACGCCTCTGCTCACCGCTGAGGAAGGCCTGGAGGCCTTGAAGAGAGCCGGCGCCAGCGGCTACCGGCCCGTCGCTCCGAATCCGACTGCCGGCTAGCGCGAGTCCTTGGAGGGCGGGATTCATCCCGCGCGGAGCTTTAGCTGCGCTGGGACTTCAAGGTCCGGAGCCTGGTGTAGTGCGGTCCCGGGTTTGCGGCCAATCCGGATGCGCGACGGAATCCAAGACGCACCCATCTCGCTCGCATTGAAAAACCGGATAGCCCCCATAAATTTAATCGGCTTCCCTTTCTTGCGGACCTGCGCCACCATGAAGGTGCACCCGTATGCACTTCTCGTCCTACGACCCGCAAGGCTTCTACGACGAGATGTTCGGTCCCGCCTGCAAGCCCCGCGCCCACGCCCGCCTGCTGGTGGAAACCGTCGAGGCCCTCTCCGACGGCCACCTGCTGCGCTACAAGCACGCCGCCGAGCGCCTGCTCCTGCAGATGGGGATCACCTTCAACGTCTATGGGGATTCCGCCGGCACCGAGAGGATTTTCCCCTTCGACCTGATCCCGCGCATCGTGCCCGCCAACGAGTGGGACCACATCGAGCGCGGCCTCAAACAGCGCGTACACGCCCTCAACGCCTTCATCGACGACATCTATCACGACCAGAAAATTCTCCGCGACAACGTCATCCCCCGCGACGTAGTGCTCTCGGCCGTCTCTTACCGGAAGCAGTGCCACGGCCTCAATCCGCCCTGGCGCGTGTGGTGCCACGTCACGGGAACGGATCTGGTCCGCGATCGCGACGGAATCTACTACGTCCTCGAGGACAACCTCCGCGTCCCTTCCGGCGTCTCCTACGTGCTGGAGAATCGCGAGGTGCTGAAGACCATCTTCCCGGCCGTCTTCGAGGCCCTGGCCGTGCGGCCTGTCAACGACTATCCCAGCCACCTGCTCGAAATGCTGGAATCCATCGCGCCCGGCGCGCCCGCGCATCCCAGCGTGGTGCTGCTCACGCCCGGCATTTACAACTCCGCCTACTTCGAGCACAGTTTCCTGGCGCAGCAGATGGGCGTCCAGCTGGTGGAAGGCCGCGATCTGGTCGTGGACGGCGGCCGCGTTTTCATGCGCACTACCAAAGGCCTGGAGCGCGTGGATGTGATCTACCGCCGCATCGACGACGACTTTCTCGACCCCGATGCCTTCCGCGAGGACTCCGTGCTCGGCGTCCCCGGCCTGATGGCGGCCTACAGAAGCGGACGCGTCGCTCTCGCCAACGCGCCCGGGAACGGCGTGGCCGACGACAAGGTGATCTACGCCTACGTCCCCGAGATCATCCGATACTACGAGGGCGCCGACGCGATCCTGCCCAACGTTCCCACTTACCTCTGCTGGCGCGACGACGATCGCGCCTACGTGCTCGAGCACCTGGCCGAGCTGGTCGTGAAATCGGCCAATGAATCCGGCGGCTACGGAATGCTTGTGGGTCCGCATTCCACCGTTCAGCAGCAGCAGGAATTCGCGGCGAAGATCCAGGCCAACCCGCGCAACTACATCGCGCAGCCAACGCTGGCGCTATCGCGCGTGCCCACCATCGTGGGCGATCATTTCGAAGGCCGGCACGTAGACCTGCGCCCCTACATTCTTTGCGGCAAGGACATCTGGGTGCTCCCCGGCGGCCTGACCCGCGTGGCCATGACCAAAGGCTCGCTGGTGGTAAATTCGTCTCAGGGAGGCGGCAGCAAGGACACCTGGGTGCAAGCCGCGGCGCCCGAGGTCCAGGAAGGCCAGCAGCAACAATGATGACCCCGCGACCCAAACCCCTGCTCAGCCGTGTCGCCGACTCGGTCTACTGGATGGGACGCTACACCGAGCGCGCCGAAAACGTGGCCCGCTTCATCGGCGTGAATCAGAACCTGATGCTTGACTCGCCGCGCTGGGGTGGCGATCAGTGGCAACCCATCGTCGATACCACCGGCGACCGCGCCGCATTCCTCAAGCGCTACAGCACCGCCACCAAGGAAAACGTCGTCCGCTTCCTGGCCTTCGACGCCGAGAATCCCAACTCCATCTGTTCCTGCATCCTGGCCGCTCGCGAGAACGCGCGCTCCGTCCGCGACACCATCTCCAGTGAGATGTGGGAGCAGATCAACAAGCTGTACCTCCTCATCACGGAGGAG
>DATNLV010000848.1:0-5454 GCA_035602665.1 Bryobacteraceae bacterium
GAATTCGTAGGAGAACATATGTCGAGAGCCGCACGGTTAGGAGCATTCGTCATTGCGACACTGATAATTCTGGCGGTCGGTGTCTTCATCATCGGGAGCAAGCAGTATCTGTTCACTTCCACGTACCAGTTGAAGGCGCAGTTCGACAACGTGGTGGGGTTGGATGCCGGAGCCGACGTTCGGGTCGGCGGCGTTCACAGCGGAACCGTGCGTAGCATCGTGCTGCCTCACAAGGCCGGCGACAAGGTCACGATAGTCATGGACCTCGACAAATCGACGCACGAAATCATCAAGCAGGACTCCGTGGCGACGATCGAGACCGAGGGCTTGCTAGGCAACCAGTACCTGGCGATCTCGTTCGGGTCCGCCGGCACGGCCGACGTGCAAGACGGCGGCCTCATCGCCAGCCAGCCGCCTCTCGAGATGTCCGCCCTGCTCGAAAAGACAAGCGCCATTCTGGACACCAGTCAGCAAGCGATTCAGAACGCCACTCGCGCCACGGAGCATCTTGACTCGATCACCGCCAAGATCGACGCTGGTAGTGGAACCGTAGGAGCGTTGGTCAACGACAAACAGCTCTACAGTAACCTCGCACAGACGACCGGCGCCCTGAATGATACGGTGCTGCGCGCGCAGGCGGGAGTAACTGACTTCCAGGAGAACATGGAAGCACTGAAGCACAACTTCCTGTTACGCGGCTATTTCAAGAGCCGTGGTTACGAGGACTCTGCCGAGCTGGCAAAAAATGCGGTCGCACAGCTGCCGGAAGGCACACCCTTGAAGGAATTCACCTACTCGGCGAAGCAGCTATTCGATAAGCAGGACTCAGCCAAACTGAAGGACCGGAAGTCCCTGAATGCCGCTGGTGAGTTCCTCGCCAACAACCGGTTCGGGTGTGCGGTGGTCGTGGCATCCGTCGGGATGGGCGATACCCAGAAGGACCTGGTGCTGACGGCGGCCCGCGCCGCGGTTGTGCGCGAATATCTTGTCGAGAACTTCGGTTTCGACGACAGTCAGCTTAGAACCCTGGGCATGGGCAAGCAGACGGAAGCGAGTCCGGAAGACGGGTGGGGCACGGTGCGGATTCTCATCTACTCAGTCGGAACCGAGATTGCGCCTAACTTACCCATCCAGGCAGCGGTGCCATCCAAAACAGCCTTGATTCAACCCGTGCAGGCCCCCCTGGTCATCGCACCGGAGCCTCGGGCCGTGAGCACCCCGGAAAACTGACCGGTGCGGGCACGCCGGCCGAGGGCGGCGGCGTCATGAACATCAGCCAGTCGCCGCGGCCCAGTTGTGGCGCTCCACGATCATGTGCGGCTCGTAGCCCGACCCGGCGGCGAGACGTTTGCGTTCGCGTTTCGCGGCCCACAACATCAGTGGACCGACCACGGCCGAGGCGATGCGCGCATCCAAACCGGATTCCCGAAGAATATCCACGCGCAGCTCGCGGATGCGGCGGCTCACGGCCTGATTCGTATCGCGCAGGCGGCGTTCCATGGCCCATAGCATCCCCGTGTAGGCGTGTCGCAGGCCGGAAAGCTCGCGCGCGAAGCGTTCCCGCACGCGCGGGTCCGGGTAGTTTCGGTACCGTTTCCAGCCTTCGAAGGTAGTGCGGCAGATGCGGAACAAGCTCGGCCCATTCCGTTCGAAGTCGCGCACGAAGGCCAGGTCGAGGTACCGTTTAGAAGCCTCGCGCGAGATCGCCGCATGCTCGAAGTTGAAACGGTCCTGACCGTGAATATCGGCCAGGTTCACGTCCAGCAGGCGTCCCTCGGACTCCATCTGCTGGTACAAGGGCGTGCCCGGCACGGGCGTGTACAGCATGAACTGATGGGAGTCGGTGTCGTGGGAGATCGCATAGTCGATCTCCCCGCGGATGTTCTCGGGCGTGTGATGTTCGAGGCCGATGATGGTGGAGCCCAGCAGCTTGATGCCGTGCTCGCGCAACTCGCGGGTGAGCGTGACCGTGTCGGTGCCGTCCAGTTTGGCGTACTCCGACTGCTGCGATTCCAAGCCCAGCCAGAGCCAGGAAACGCCCAGTTGCACCAGTTCCTCCATGCTGTACTTGCGAATCGCGTTGGCCGAGGAGAAGACGTACAGGTCCCAGCTCTTCCCGCCCTCGCGCATGCGCTCGAGCAGCCGTAGCGCGCGTTCGCGCTGCAGCAGGAAGTTCTCGTCCATCATGAAAAACGAGTGTACCTTCAGCCGTTGTTCCTGGCCGCACATGACGTCGTACAGCTCGTCGCCGGTCTCGAAGAAGTTGTGGAACTTCCCCTTTCCGCCGAAGAACGACGACGTGGTGCAGAAGTTGCAGCCCATGGGACAGCCAACCGACGGAATGACCGTGGCGGCCGGACTGCGAAACCGGCCCGGAATGTGCAGTCCCATGATGCGATGCCCGAAGCCGGAGACGATGTCCGGATGCTTCACGGCCGCGTCCGGGTCCTGGCCGAAATAGCGGCGCATCCAGGAAATGCCTTCGCCTTTCACGATGTGGTCGGCGTCGATCATGCCCTCGATTCCAGGGATGGCGGCGACGTGGCCTCCCACGACGATAACCGACCCCGGCGAAAGCTCTCGCACCATGCGGCACATCTCGCGCACTTTGCCGACGTTGACGATGATGGACGAGATGCCCACCACGTCATAATGATGCGACCTCAGCTCGGAAGCGAACTGCTCGCGCGTCGGAAAATCCAGCAACGTCGAGGGGTTGACCAGGTTTTGCTGGATCATCATCAGACCCCAGGATCGGTGGAACATGCGAATCGAGAACTCGCCCTGCTCGCGCGTGACCTGGTTGTGATACAGCTCCATGGGATTGATGGAGCGGCTGCCGAAATCGTCGTCCTGGGCGTAGGGGCCAAAAACGCCGCTCAGCAAAATGCTGGCATCGGGACCAAGGGAATGAGAGGATGGCATATTAATAGCTCAGTTAAGCCCCAAACTATCACGCCCGCCGCGCCGGGAGTGTCATAGTTCGGTAATAGTTCCAGTCGCGGCCGGCGAAGCCCGCACGCGCCCAAGCGCGCTACCACCCTCCCAGCCGCACTGCGACCATCACCACCCCGACCACCGCGTACAGAGCCCTGTAGCGGACCTGTAGCCGGTGGACCGTCTCGAAGTTGAGTCCCTGGCGCAGGGTTTCGATCCCCCAGTAGACATGCAGCGGGTAAAGCGCCCCCACGGCCGCAAGGAAACGCGGCACCGTGCCGGCCAGCGCCAGCACCACCAGCAGGCCGTCGGCGACCCCAAACAGAACCAGCCCTCCCAGGAAGCTCTGCCTCTTTCCGAACGCCACCGCGTTGGTCTGGATGCCGCTCGCCGAATCGCCCTCGCTGTCGCGCGTTTCGTGAGTCAGATGGCCTGCGACGAAAACGAGCGCGAAGAAACAGCCGATCTCGACGCCCCGCCGGTCGACCGCCGCAAACACCGAATAGCCGAGCAGGAAGTGCAGCAGTCCGCCCGTGAAGTGCAGGGCGGAGTTCAGCACCGGCACACCTTTCAGTTGCGCGCGCGGAAAGGAATAGAGTGCGCTCAGACCGGCAATCGCCAGCGCGATCATCAGCGTCGTGACTCCCAGCGCGCCAAGCAGCGCCAGTCCCAGCGCCAGCAGCGCCATCCAGAGAAAGCCGATCCTCCTCCGCGCGACGCCGCGGTTGACGAACACGGCGCCCGCCCGGTGCGGATCTTGCAAATCCGTGCTCATGCCCGACCAGTCGTTTAGAACGAAAACGTGAGCCACCAGACAGCAACTCCCCACCGCCAGCAGCACAGTGCTCCCGGCCGCCGCGAGCGTCAGGCGGTTGAGCGCGTACACCGCACCCAGCAAGGGTGAGCCTTGCAAGGCCAGAACCTCACCGAAGCGAATGCAGGAAAGAAGCCCGGACCGGTGAGTCTTCGCGCTTGTCGCAGGCGAAGAGAAGATCACTGGGCGCCGCCGTCGTGCGCGCTTGCGAAGTGCAGCCGCAGCCAGAGCGCGTAACCGAACTCTTCCGACCAGTAATACCGCGGCACCGAGGCCGTCAGGTCGTTGTGATAGAGAAGAGGCGGCGCCTGGCGCACCAGAGCGAAACTGTCGCGCGAGAGAGTGTCCAGCAGGCCGGCCACCTCGTCCTTCGCCGGCGCGGGCCCGCCCCTGCGCTCGAAAGCCTGCAACATTCGCGCGGCCCGAACCCACACCTCCTGGCCGGGCACGCTCGTCCGCAGGCGCGCGGCCGGCAGTTCCAGCGGACATCCCGCTTTCTCCAGGCCGGCCACCCGCAGAATGGGAACCAGCGAAGTGACCTTGTAGTACACCCAGATGTCATCCCGTACGATCGTCTTTTCGAGCGCCCGGCAAAGGGAGCGTGCTGCGGCCGGGTTCTGCTCCGCCAGCAGCATGTAGACATGCATCTGAATCGCGACATCGGCGGGATCCGGGTCCTTTCCGGGGTCCAGGCACTGGTAACGATCCACGGGCGCGAGCCAGGTCCGGTAGAGCCCTTCCGGCGTGCGGAACTCAGCGAGAGTCCGCAGAGCCGGTTGCAGCCACTCGCGATGAGTCCCCGGCGCGATCCTCCATACCAGCGCCGTATCGTCCGCGTCGGGCGTAATCGTACAGCCCAGCGCGCCCGCAAGGCCGGGGAGCCCGTGGTAGCGGACCAGTCCCCCCGGTTCGATCTGCGCGGCGAGAAACTGGCGCGCGCGCTGGATGCTGCTCCCGAGGCCGGCTCTCTCGGCCACCGGATCGAGCATGTCAACCATGATGGAGTTGAGGAACGTGTTCAGCTCCTGCCGGTGGGGCTCGTAGCGCGCCGCGTCGCTGAAGGCTGTGGACCAATACCCGGCATATTGCTGGGCGCGGGCGATCTCCGCCGCGGCCTGCCGCACCGCCGGCTCCTCCGCTTGCGAAATCCGGAAACGGCGATCCGCCAGGAAGAACGTGTTTCCGTGCTCCACCGCAATCACGAAAACGGCCAGCAGGTGTTCGCCCCCCGCCAGGTTGCGAGGAGGCACTGTGAGGCGCCATCCGGTTGGGGCCCGTGCACCGACTGCGTTGGCCACGTCCGGCCGCGCAAAGAAGTCGCGCGTCCCCGCCACCACCTCGCCGTCCAGCATGACCGCCACTTCGAAGGGCGTGTGCCCGTTCGCCAGGGCCCATCCCTCCACGGCAATCGCATTCCCACTGGCCGCGCCGAGATCCAATCCGCCGGCACTCCTGGCGATGTCCAGGGTCCCATGCACCGCGGTGGTCAGTTCCGCCGGAGCCGGCGCGTGCCGCAGCTCCGCCAGAAACGGAGCGTTCCGCGGATCCCATGCATTCCGCATCGCGCCCGGCCCGGCGTCGACGGCGAAGATCGCGGCGTTGCTTGCGCCGTTGTACCAGAAAGCGCCAATCGCCTCGATCGCCACAGCCACGGCGCATAGGGTCAGGAACACGATCCGCCCCGCGCGCCGCAGCTCGACATA
>DATNLV010000853.1:0-3912 GCA_035602665.1 Bryobacteraceae bacterium
AGACCGGCGCGAGCATCCAGATCAGCATGGGCAGCATGCTGGTCAACCAGCGCGGGCCCCACACCGCACCCTGTCTCCAATCGGCCTTGGCGTACAGCGCAACCTGGAGAACCACGCCCAGGCCCATCGCCATTGTCAGCAGACGGCCGTCGCCCTCCCGCGCGGCTCGCCGCACGAAAATCGGAAGGAACAACAGAAACGGCGAGAAGACGAACAGGCCCCGCGCCGGACTGAACAGCAGTCCCGCAACACCGGCCGCCGCGCCGTGGTAGAAGAATTCCTTGCCGCCCACCAGTCCGTAACCGCCGGCGTAGTGGCCGGCAACGGAGAAGTTGTAGGCGAGCACCAGGGCCACCGGCGCCAGCGCCGCCGCCACCAGCACTGGAACTCTGCGCCCCGCCCACCGCAAGCCGTACAGTCCGATCGCGGCCGCCAGCAGCGAATCGGGCGGGCGGTTGCATGCGATGAGCCCGCCGAGCAGGCCCGCCACGATTGCTGCGCGCACGGTCGCCGGCCCGGTCACCGCCAATAGCATGCCGGCGATCAGTAACTCGGCCATGCCGTGCTGCCACAGTGCCTGGCTGCCGATCATCCACGTCGTCGTTCCAAACGCGTAAGCGAGCGCCAGCACCAGGGCCGGCCGCGGTCCCGCCCGCCGCCGCAACGCCAGGTACAGCAGCGCCGCCGACGTCGCCGCCAGGAGCGATGCCGAGAGCTTCTCCATGACCCGCGCCACCCAGTCCAACCTCCAGGAATCCCAACCCCGAGCGTGCAGGTAGAGGACGGCCGGCAGATACAAAGGCGCCAGCAACACGGGCACCGCTACCGGGTAGGTGGAAATGGCGTGGCCGTCTTTGCCCCAGACCAGCCAGTAGGCTTTCACTTTGAACTCGCCGGGCGGGGTCTTGACCGCCGCCGGCATGCCAACCCTTCTCCCTTGCGCGGTGATCGGGAGTATCGGATCCACCAGCAGCGTGTGATAGCGCCACAGGCCGAAGGGAAGGTAGCGCGCCGGGTACGTATCGCCGGGCGCGATCAACCGCAGATTTGCGTTGTACACAATCAAGCACAGCGCCCAGAGCACGATACTCGTCTTGATGTCCCTGCGGGAGAGCCTCGGCGCGGGACGCTCAACGGCCAATTCCCCGATGGTCGGCGACGGTCGAGATCGCATATTGAGGTGCGCCTGTCCTCGATGGCGCTTCCGCCGGCGCTCGGTACAGGATCGCTTATTGTAGCCTTTTTTCCGAGCCAATCCGGTCTAACCGCCAATGAGATCCAGACGCGCGAGTCTCGAGGAACTGGTATTATCGACCAATGCGGCTCGTTGTTGCCGCGGATGTGCGAGGTCCGCGGAATTATCATGTGGGCGACGAGGCGATGCTGGAAGCCAACCTCCGCGCTCTGCGCCAGATTGCCCCCGATCTGGAGTTCACGGTGCTCTCGGGCGATCCTGAGTCCACCGGCCGCTTCTATCGAACCGGGTCGCTCGCGACTCCG
Source organism: Bryobacteraceae bacterium (assembly GCA_035602665.1). Taxonomy (GTDB): domain Bacteria; phylum Acidobacteriota; class Terriglobia; order Bryobacterales; family Bryobacteraceae; genus DASWZN01. The sequence goes on from DATNLV010000853.1 coordinate 1,501, forward strand.
TGCATTCCGCAAGGCCACACCGCCGGCAGTTGGACACGCAGGATGGTAGAGGCCGGCAGCCCCTGCGCGTGGGCCGAATGGATGGGTGAGGAAATCACCGCCGCGGTGCGCGCCTCCAGCGGATTATTCGTCTCCGGCGGCGGCAATATGTCCGCCACCTGGCCCGAACGGCTGCTCGAGCGCGTGGCGCTGATCGAACTGGCCAGTGAGGCCGGGCTTCCCGCGGTCGTGTCCGGCCAGACGCTGGGGCCCGCGCTCACGCCCGATCAGCGCCAACTGCTGAGCCGTGCGTTTCCCAAGCTGCGCTGGCTCGGCGTTCGCGACGCCGAGTCGGCCGCGTTGGCGCACGATCTGGGAGTGGCGCCCGGCCTGATCCACCGGCAGATCGACGACGCATTCTTTCTCGAGGCGCTGCCGGTTACGGACACGCGCGCGGACTTTCTCGGCGAAAAGAGCGGCCGCTGGATTGCCGTCACCCTCGACGCCTCGTTCGCCGCCCCAGAGCGCGCGCCATCGCTGGCCGCGCTCGCCAGCCAACTCGATGCGCTGGCCGGCTCTCTCGACGCGCGGCTGGTTTTCGTTCCCCACGTGGGCGGCGAAGACGCCGGCGATGGCGCATCCGACGCGGTCGCCGGCCGCGCTCTGGCCGCGCAATTGCACGCGAGCATGGCGGTTCTGGACCCCTGGCAGCCCCGCGAAGTCCGCTGGCTGATGGACCGCGTCGCATTGGTCGTTTCGACGCGCTATCATCCTCTGGTCTTCGCCTCGGCGGCCGCGACTCCGGCATTCGGAATCTGGACCGACGAGTACACGCGCATCAAGCTCCGTGGCGCTCTGGCGCCGGCCGGTCTCGAAGGCTGGTGCGTGCCGATTGCGCATGCCGGCCGCGGCGGGTTCCTTCCGCTGGCTCTGGAGCTATGGCGTTGCCGGGACGCGGTGCGGGAACGGCTCGTGCGCCTGCGCGCCGAGGCGCGGTCGTGGGAAGCCGGCCGCTGGGAAGGAATTTCCCGCGTGCTCGGTCTGACCCCCGGGACCGGGCTCGCGGAGGAGTCCCCGCAGCCTCCTGCCATTTCGATCGCGCCCTGCGCGCCTCTGCCTTTCCGCGCGCCGCGACTGCTCACAGGCGAGCAGTGGAGCCGCTACGAGCGTGACGGCTACCTGCGGCTGGGCAGGCTGCTCGATGCCCGTTGGGAAGGCGGTTCCGTCTGCCCGCAATTGCTCTTCGATCTCCTTGGGCGCGACCTGCTTCGTGAGATCTGCGCCCGAGTCTACGGCGCTCAAACCAACATCTCCGTACTCATCGAAGAGCGCGAGGGCCAGAGCGACTGGCAACACCTCGCTGGCATGACCGGCCACCTGGATCGCGATCCGCTGGTGACGCTCTGGGTCGCGCTCGAGCCCTCCACGCGCGCCAACGGCTGCCTGGAGGTGATCCCCGGGACGCACAGCCCGGGCCTGCCCGCCACCGCCGAGGCCGCGCGGCAAGTTCCCGGCGATGCCATCGAATCCCTCGAGCTGGAGGCAGGCGAAGCGGTTCTGCTGCACAACCGGCTCCTCCGGCGAGGTAGCGCCACCCGCGCGCTAAGCGTCTCCTACATGGACGCCAGAACTTTGAATATTCTCACCGGGCAGCGCTTTCCGATTGTCTTCGGAGAATATGTGGACGACATGCCCTTCTTACGTGGAATCCTCGAGGATAATCGCCGCTTGAGGGAATCGGCGGAGGAGGCCGCGCGCTACGCGGCGAGCCTTCTCGAGGATACGCAACGCCGCGAGCGGATGCGGTGCGAAGCGGAGCAATATGCGAAGTCGCTCGAAGACGAGCGGGCGAAGCTTCGTGTCCCGGCCCGCCGATTCGGCCGGTCGCGGCGAGCCACCAGTCCGGCTTCCCCCATCCCATGAGCGGCAGCACGGCCATCTTCACCATCATCGCCAAGAACTATCTTGCGTACGCTCGCGTACTCATGCGTTCAGCGGCGAAGTTCCATCCGGATTGGCGGCGGTTCGTCATCCTCGTCGATCGGGTGGATGGTTATTTCGACCCCGCCGCCGAGGATTTCGAGATCGTCCTTTCGAGCGACCTGCCCATCCCGCGGTCCCGCTGGTTCCACTTCAAGTACTCCGTCATGGAGCTGAGCACGGCCGTCAAGCCGTATGCATTCGAGTATCTGTTCGGCGCGCACGGGTTCGATCGCATCGTCTACCTCGATCCCGACATCGAGCTCTATTGGCCGCTGGACAAGGTCGTGAGCGCCTTGGACACGGCGAACATCGCGCTGACGCCCCACCTCACCGGCGCGCTCGATGACGACCGCCGGCCGTCGGAAATCGATATTCTCCGCGCGGGCGCCTACAACCTGGGCTTCATCGGCATTTCGCGCACTCCGGAGTCCTCCGCGTTTCTGGCCTGGT
>DATNLV010000856.1:0-3080 GCA_035602665.1 Bryobacteraceae bacterium
TTGCGAAGACGCTGCTCCCGGCGCCCGCCAACTCGTGCAGCACTTGGAATTCCACTCTTCGGGTTATGGATATTGCGGTTAAGTACCCCTCATTTTTGCCTTGGGATGCGGGCCTTTTGTATAGTGGTAGTTTAAAGACAAGGATCTGAACGAAGTGAGTTCGGTAGAGCCCAGGCGCGGCATTACGCGCCGGGAGTTGCTAGGCATCGGCATGGCGGGGGGCCTGGCGGCGCTATATCCCATAGGTCGTCTGGCGGGAGTCTTCGGGAAACGCCTCGACCTGATTGAGGAAGTGGAGCGCCGTGCCTGCCTCTATTTCTGGGAGCAGGCGCATCCCGACACGGGGCTGGTGCTCGACCGAGCTCCCACCGGCCAGCCCAGTCCGCTCAGCGTTGCCGGCAACATCGCCAGCATCGCCGCCACCGGTTTCGGGCTCAGTGCGCTCGCGATTTCTTCTTCGCGAGGCTACCTGCGCTCCGGCGACGCTCTCGCACGCGCCCAGCGGACGCTCGAATGCCTGGTGGATCACGTCGCGGGAAAGAACGGCTTCTTCTACCATTTCGTGGACGTACTGACGGGCGACCGGTGCTACGAGTGCGAGGTCTCGTCCGTGGACACGGCCTGGCTGCTATGCGGGGTCATTCATGCCCGGCAGCACTTCGACACGCCGGCCATACGCCGGCTCGCGGACGAGATCCTCGGGCGCGTGGATTGGAAATGGATGTGGGCGGGAGGGCCGACGCTGTCTCACGGATGGACGCCCGAGGGCGGGTTCCTGCCGTATCGCTGGGACCGCTATTCCGAACTGCTGGCGATGTACCTGCTCGCCATGGCGTCGGACTCCTATCCCATACCGCCGCTGGCATGGAACGCCTGGACGCGGCCCCGGCAGAAGAACCTCGCGCCGGGGCAGGTCTTCGTCGAATCCCTAGCGCCGTTGTTTGCCCACCAATACTCCCATGCCTGGGTCGATTTTCGCGGACTGCGCGACGGCAGCATCGACTACTTCGAGAATTCGCGCATGGCGACCGTGCTGCACCGCGAGTTCTGCGTCAGCCTGCGCGGGCGCTTTCCGTGGTTCAGCGAATCGATGTGGGGGATCACCTCTTCCGAGTCGCCCTACGGATATATCGATTGGGGCGGCCTGGACCCGGTGGCCAACTCCCATATCGACGGGACGCTGGTGCCGTGCGCGGCCGGAGGATCGATCGTGTTCCTGCCGCAGAACTGCACGCTGGTTCTCGAGACCATGCTGGAGCGCTACGGCAACAGATGCTGGACGCGATACGGTTTTGTCGACGCGTTTCATCCGCTGAAATGGCGCGCGCCGGACGTGGTGGGCATCGACCTGGGCATCATGCTGCTGATGGCGGAGAATCATCGCACCGGGTCGGTCTGGAAGGCGATGATGGCGGCGCCGGAAGTGCAGCGCGGGCTGGCCGCGGCGCGGTTTACGAAAAGCAAGGGGCTGGACGGGTAGCGAAGTCAGCACCGAACCGCGCGCGTCAGCAAGCGGGCGAAACGCGGGTCCGGCTTGCGCGGCGCGCGAGTTTCAGGCAGCATGGGGACGATATGCCAGTCAGTCTGGTGGGGATCGCCTGGTATCGCCGCGAGGATTACGACAACCTGAAGGCGACCTTCAAGGACAGCGAGGATCTCCCGGACACCTTTGACGAGTGGCTCGAGAAAGCCGAGCGTGTATCCGGCACGCTCACCGGCCAAGGCATCGCGGTGGTGAAGGCCTATATCGATCCCGAGACGTTCCCGGCCTGGTGCCGCGACCACGGTTTCGAGATGGACAAAATTGCCCGCATGGAGTTCGGGACCGAGTGCGCCGCCAACAAGCTCAGCGCGCAGCGGGGGCGCCAGAAGCGCGCTAGGGCTTTAGCCCTTGCAAGACAGCTCCGGCGTCGGCGTCCTCGAGGCACGGAGTAGTCTCCATCGGAAGCAGGTCGGACCATTCGGCGACCCATGCGTAGAGAGCCTTCGCATCGGTGGTTTCGACGACGGCGAAGCCGCGGCCGTTCATTCCATGCCACCGCCCCACCAGCTTCACGCCCGCCGGGGGCATTCCGCCTGCTTCCAGGAAGCGGCCGACGGCGGTGCGAAACGTGACGTGCGGCAAAGTCCAGCTGACAATGTATTTCATCTTGGGCCCCTCTTTTCCCTGAGGTGTTGCTTTCAGGATGCTGGAGTGAAGTATAGCAGGTCAGGCGCCACCACCGAACCGCGCGCGTGAGCAAGCGGACGGGATCATCCTGAAAAGCGACAGACGGGTCTGCTTGGGGGACGAGGGGCGGGAAGGCCGGACGGAAAACTGCTTGGGCCACGAATGAACACGAATGAACACGGATAAGCTGGCATTTCGTGCCAACGTCCCCTAAGTCCTGGACCCGGTGCCTGCCGCGATTGCGAAGACTCGATTGACTCGCAGGAGCGTGTAGCCGCGCTGGCGTCGTGGGAAGTGTGGACCAGACGCCCCGGCATGACACAGCAGCCCGCTCCGCTCCACAACACAATAACCACGTTTTGTTTCAACGACCTAAAGCAAAGGGTGGTCAGCGCCGATTCACGGTGGTGCGGGCGGCGCGATATCGCCGCATTGCAAACATGCTGCATAGAGGTTAAAATCCGACAGATGGCGCACCAGCTGCAAGTCCCTCAGAGCATCCACGCTGCCTACTCCGCTAGCGGTGCCGCACTGACCGTCGTTGATCTGTTTGCCGGAGCCGGGGGGATCTCCGAAGGCTTCCGCCAAGCCGGCTACAGGGTCCTCGGGGGTGTCGATAGTGACCCCGACGCCGCAGCAACCTACGCCCTCAACTTCCCCGAAGCACGCACGATCGTCGGAGACATCAGATCTGACGGGATCAGCGAGAAGGTCTTGGACCTCGCCCGGCATGCTGATGTGGTTGCCGGTGGACCGCCGTGCCAGGCGTTCTCGCAGGTTCGGAACCATACCAGGGTGATTGACGATCCGCGGAACTCGCTGTACCAGGAATTCGTGAATGTCCTGCGGACAGTGCGGCCGAGGGCTTTCTTGATGGAGAACGTCACCGGCATGGACCAGATGGGGGTGC
>DATNLV010000857.1:0-10041 GCA_035602665.1 Bryobacteraceae bacterium
TCTTCGCGGAACAGCCCTTGCAGGTCGCGGGCTCGGATGTGCGTGGAATCGTGCTCAGTCCTTGCATTGTCGAGGCGGTCGACTTGCCTGGCAGCGTGACTTTCGAGGGTGGCGCCAGGCCGCGGCCGATCACGGTGGGGCTTCACGGGGCGAATGGCATGCCGCAGTCTGCGCGTTCGAATGACGACGGCTCGTTTGTGCTGAAGGGACTGGTGCCGGATCACTATGCCCTCCAGTGGGCGGGCGAGTGGAGCCAACAGACCGCAGCGGCTTCGCCCCTCGTGCTCAGCTCGGCGCGTCTGGGAGACAGAGAGTTTTCTCAGTGGGAGGGCTTCGATTTTGACGGCTCGGCCGCCGGACCGCTGCGAATCACATTCTCCGCCGGCGTCACTGTGAAGGGCGAGATCCTGGATGCGGGCGGACTTCCCGCGCCCAACGTACCGGTCAGCTTCATTTCTGCCACGGGATCCGGCTCATTCGCCGCGATGTCGAATTCGGACGGCACGTTCACGTCCTCGCCCTTACTCCCCGGCGACTACCGTGTCTACGTACTGCCGGACTACGCCCACATGGATCTCGCGCAGGATCCCGACTACCTCAAAGCGCACGAGAACGATTTCCCGCCGCTGCACGTCGCCGCCGGAGTCAACCCTCCGCTCACGCTGCGAGTACCCGCAACGCAGCAGTGAACGCGCACCGCCCGATACAATGAAATGACGTCATGATCAACACCTTGTTCGGCTCGATCCCCGCCCAGCCGTCGCTGCTCGATCGCTTGAAGAGCGGCATCGCGAAGACTCGAAGCGGGCTGGTCTCGCACCTGGAGACGGCGCTGGCCGGGCGCAAGGAAATCGACGCCGATGTTCTGGAAGAGCTGGAATACACGCTGATCAGCGCCGATATCGGCGTACGCACCACGGGCGAGATCCTGGAGCTTATCCGCCAGCGCGTGGACCGCAAGTCGATCGACGATGTGGAGGAGCTGAAGGGGCTCATCCGGAGCCACCTGGTCGAGGTTCTCGAGGCCACGGAGCGCCCGCTGCCGCGCGTCACCGAGCCTCCGGCCGTGGTGCTGGTCGTGGGCGTCAACGGCACCGGCAAGACCACCACCATCGGCAAGCTGGCGCGCCTGTATCGCTCGCAGGGCCATGGAGTGCTGCTGTGCGCGGCGGACACGTTTCGCGCCGCGGCCATCGAGCAGCTACAGATCTGGGGCGAGCGCACCGGGACCGAGGTGATCCACCAGAAGCCGGGGGCCGACCCCAGCGCGGTGCTCTTCGACGCGCTGCAATCCGGCCGTTCCCACAAGATCGACTACGTGATCGTGGACACCGCGGGCCGGCTGCACACCAAATCGAACCTGATGGCGGAGCTTGACAAGATGCGCCGCACCGCGGCCCGGCTCATCCCCGGCGCGCCGCACGAGGTACTGCTCGTCATGGATGCCACCACCGGCCAGAACGGCCTGGAGCAGGCCCGCCGCTTTACGGAAACTTCCGGAGTGACGGGCATCGTGCTCACCAAACTCGATGGCACCGCCAAGGGCGGCGTGGTGGTTCCCATCGCCCGCGAGCTGAACCTGCCCATCCGCTATGTGGGCGTCGGCGAGAAGCCCGAAGACCTGCTGCCCTTCGAGGCGGACAAGTTCGTGTCATCCTTGTTTGAAGCATGAACTCCGACACCATGCGCCAGGCGCTTGACCTGGCGAAGCAAGGCGAGGGCCTCACCAGCCCCAATCCCACCGTCGGCGCCGTGCTCGTCCTGGGGGACGAGATTGTCGGCTCCGGCTTCCACACTTACGCCCGGCAGAAGCACGCGGAGATCGTGGCCCTCGAACAGGCGGGAGGGAAGGCGCGCGGCGCCACGCTCTACATCACGCTGGAGCCCTGCTGCCATCAGGGGCGCACTCCGCCGTGCACCGATGCCATCATCGCCGCCGGCGTGCGGCGCGTCGTGGCCGCGGTGGCCGACCCCAATCCGCGCGTCTCGGGCGAGGGCTTTCAGCGCCTGCGCGCGGCCGGCGTCGAAGTCGAGATGGCCCCCGAGCACGAGCGCGAGGCCGAGAAGCTCAACGAGCCGTTCTTCCACTTCATGCGGACCGGCCGCCCGCTGGTTACGCTCAAGGCGGCGCTCACTCTCGATGGCAAGATCGCCGCGCCCGTCGATAATCGCGGCTGGATCACCAGCGAGAAGGCCCGCGCCCACGTCCAGCATCTGCGCCACACTTCCGACGCCATTCTCACCGGCATCGGCACCGTGCTGGCGGACGACTGCCTGCTCACCGATCGCACCGAGTTGCCGCGCAGCCGGCCGCTGCTCCGCGTGGTCGCCGATTCCCAGTTGCGCCTGCCGCTGCAATCGAAGATGGTGGAGAGCGCGCAGGGCGACGTGCTGGTGGCGACCACCTCCGCCGCGCACGCCGATCGCCGCCGCTCCCTCGAATCCCGCGGTGTGAAGGTCATTACCGTCAACGGCGCCGGCGGACGCATCGACCTGCGTGGGCTGGTCGATCACCTGGGCCGCGAGTCCTATCTGTCGCTGATGATCGAGGCCGGGAGCAAGTTGAATTGGGCGGTGCTGCAGAGCGGTGTAGCCGACAAGATCTTCCTCTACTACGCTCCCAAGATTCTGGGAGGCTTGCAGTCGCTACCCGTGGTCGGCGGACCCGGCCGCGGCAGCCGCAAAGAGGCCATCCAGTTCCGCGACCTGGTGGTGGGCCCGGTCGGCGAGCCGGATGAATTCGCGGTTCAGGCCTGGCTGGTCAAGGAGACCTGAGCCATGTTCACGGGCATCATCGAGGAGACCGGCAACGTCGCGAGCGTGTCGATGCGCGCGCCTCGAGATCCGCTGCCACACCGTGCTCGCGGACGCGACCGCCGGCGCGAGCATTGCGGTCAACGGCGTGTGCCTCACCGCGGTGAGCTTTACGCGCGAGGGCTTCACAGCCGATGTCTCGCCCGAAACGCTCAGCCGCAGCAGCCTGGGCGCGCTCGACGTGGGATCGCCGGTGAACCTGGAGCGGCCGCTCTCGCCCTCGGGCCGGCTGGGCGGCCATCTGGTTCAGGGGCACGTCGATGGCACTGGCGAGTTCCTAGCGCTCGATTCCCTGGGCGGCGGCAACTGGTGGCTGACGGTGCGCATTCCCGACGAGATCGACCGCTACGTGGTGGAGAAGGGCTCCGTCGCCATCGACGGCATCAGCCTCACGGTGGCGTCCATCGAGGCGGGCGTGCTCGCGGCCACGATCGTCCCGCACACGTACGCGACCACCGCCCTGGGCTCCCACCGCGCCGGCGACCGCGTCAATATCGAGTGCGACATCCTCGCCAAGTACGTCGAGAAGCTGCTCGGGAATCCGAAGGAGCCGAAGTCCACGCTGACCATGGACCGGCTGCGCGACCTGGGCTATTGACGCCAGCCGCAAGTGCGCCTACACTGAATTAGTGAACGACTGTGTTCACTAATTCATAAGGAGCATATGCCATGCGATCCCTCGCCGAGACCGCCGTAGCGACCTATGTTTGCCCCGCGTGCAAGGAGGCCCTGCTCGAGCAGGCGGACTCTCTCCGTTGCGAGGCCTGTTCCGAAACCTATCCGATCCGGAACGGCATCCCCGAGTTCATTTCCGAAGAGCTGTCCCAAAGTCAGGACCCGGTACTGAGAAGGATGACCGCCATCGACAAGATGGCGCGGATCTACGAGACCAAGCTGTGGTACCCGATTGTTCTGGCCGTCTATGGCGGATTTCGGAAAACCTCGCTCCCACAGCTCATCGCCACGATATCCCGGAACGTCGGCACGGCCGAGGGCCGCGTGCTGGACGTCGCCTGCGGTCCCGGCACCTACGGCCGGCACATCGCGTCGCCCTCCAAAGAGGTTTTTGGAATCGATGTATCCAGGGGGATGCTGCGGCAAGGCGCGGCGTACGCGGTGAGGGAAGGCGTCACCAACATTCATTTTGCGCGGGCCAGAGTGGAAACCCTGCCGTTCCCGCCGGAGTTCTTCGACGCCGTCGTCTGCTGCGGGTCCCTGCATCTGTTCGCGGATACAGCCGTCGCGCTACGTGAGATGGCCCGGGTGATGAAGCCGGGGGCGCCTCTGTCGGTGTTCACGTTCACGGCCGGAGACGCGGGCATCCTGAAGTACCGCCGCGTTCGCGAATGGATGTCCAGCAAGCACGGCCTGCACGTATTCGTACTCGCCGAGTTGGAGCGATTGCTGGATGCCGCGGGCTTCGAGCGCTTCGAACCACGACTGTTCGGCTCGATTCTCACATTCAGCGCCCGGAGGAAGGAGAGCAACCTTGAAAAAAAGGGCTAGGGGACGGCCCAGCAGCAAGCTGGTGGACCGGGCTCTGGCGGAAGCGGCCGTCGAGGAGTTCGTTCAGCGCGGATATCATGCCATGAGCATGGAGTCGATAGCCGACCGCGCGGGTGTAAGCAAGGTCTCCTTGTACCGGCGGTGGAGTTCCAAGCTCGCCGTGACCGAGGAAGTTTTCCGGATTCTCAATGAAACGGGCGTCCCGGAGGATCACGGCAGCCTGGAAGCCGACCTGCGCTTTCTGGTCAGCCGGTCCGTTGCCCTGCCCGGCGCGAGAGCCGAGGCGAATCTGGTCTTGAGGACGATGGGAGAAATCAGCGGCAATCCCGAGCTCCTGGCGGCGTACCGCAAGCACCTGCTCGCTCCCGGGATGGATCAACTTCGCGCCGTTCTGGAGCGGGCCCGCGCTCGGGGCGAGTTGCGGGCGGGCGTGCCGACCGATGTCGCCTGCGCGCTGGTCGCCGGTCCGCTGTTTCTCTACTATCTGACCCTTCTTGCCGGGTTCGAACTGGACCTGGGGGGCGATCTGGCGGCGCAGTTTACGCGTCTGATTCTCGACGGAATCGGGAAACGGCGATAATTGGAGCATGCGGCCTTCCCGAGTGCTCGTTTCCGCTCTGCTGGTATGCGCCTGCGGATTGGCGCAGACGTCTTCCGACTCCAAACAAAGCATCCGCACCGCGCACGAACTCGCCAAGCAGGGCTCGGAGGCGATCCCCAAGCTCCAGCCGATGCTGTCGGATCCCGATCCCAACGTCCGCATCGAGGTGGTCAAGATCATCGTCGAAATCGACGGTCCGCCCAGCGTAGCGCCGCTGGTACAGGCCACCCGCGACACCGAAGCCGAGGTGCAGATCCGCGCCACAGACGGGCTGGTCAACTATTACCTGCCGGGCTACGTCAAACGCGGGCTGAGCGCAACACTTTCACGCGCGGGCACCGCGCTCAAGTCCCGCTTCACCGACACGGATGACCAGGTGGTCCCGGCCTACGTTTCGGTGAAGCCCGAGGTGATCGAAGCACTGGGCAGGCTGGTGCGCGGCGCTGCGTTCCTCGACAGCCGTGCCAACGCGGCGCGTGCCGCCGGCATTCTGCGGGGCAAGGCCGCGGTGCCCGACCTCATCGAGGCGCTGCACTCCAAAGACGATCAGTTGATGTTCGAGAGCCTGATCGCGCTCCAGAAGATCAAGGATGCCGACGCGGGGCCGCGCATCGTCTTCCTGCTGCGCGACCTCGATCCGAAGGTGCAGACGGCGGCGATCGAGACCGTGGGCCTGTTGAGAACCCGCGAGGCACTCCCCACTCTCCGCCGCGTCCTGGCCGACGTCAAGGAGGCCAAGGTGAAGCGGGCCACTCTCACCGCCATCGCCATGATCCCCGACCCGGGCAGCCGCGACCTGTTCCAGCGCTACCTGCATGATCGCGACGATGGCCTGCGCGCCGCGGCCGCCGAGGGCTTCGCCCGCCTGAAGGACCCAGCCGACCTGCCCTTGCTCCAGGAGGAATTCAAGAACGAGCAGAAGCGGCCGGCACAGCTGGCCGCGGCCTTTGCGCTGGTCATGCAGGGACAGACCGGCTTCGCCGAATTCAGCCCCCTCCGGTTCCTGGCCGACACGCTGAATTCCTCGGCGTGGAAGGGCATCGCACAGGCCTACCTGATCGAAGCCGCCCGCGACGCCGCCGTGCGCAAGCCGCTCGAGGAAGCCTTGAAGACCGCCACGAAGGACGAGAAGATCCAGTTGGTTCAGGTCCTCGCGGTTAGCGGCGACAAGGAGACGGTGCCCTATCTCGACGGTCTGACCCGTGATGAGGACACGGACGTGGCGCAGGCCGCGTTGAACGCCTCGCGGACGCTCAAGGCGCGGCTGCCGTAAGGGGCGGGCCGCAGGCTCATCGAGCGGCGGAGGCAACCATGGCGAGAAGAGCGGTCGAAGACAATAGCCGGATGTCCCGGCGGATTGGGCCAAGCAAGCGGCTCTCCGAGAGGGACAGTCTTCGGGTGCAGGACCTGCTTGAGAATCCGCCAGCACCGAACGCAAGACTGCGGGCGGCCGCCCGGGCCTTGCCACAGCACACGAAGACAAGCGGCATGCCACAATCGAGGATACGCTGAGGGCCGCCGGGAAACTGTGAACGACGAAATGGACCCCGAGCGAGTTTGCCGCCGGGAAGTGAGAGATGGGCGCGCTACTTCGCTTTGCGCTGCTTCTGCTGGCCGACGCGCACCTTGAAGTGCAACGCCTTGGCTTCCGCCCACGCCTTGTGGTCGTGCCGGGCAACCGCGTCGGTCAGATAGGCATCCACGCTGGCGCCCTTCGGCAGCACTGCCATCAGTGTGAAATTTTCATTGCAGACCGGGCAGAAAGGCCGGAACCGCGTCACGTTTGGAATCGCCATACTTTCTTGATGTTAGCACAGCCCAGGCGCGGGTCTGGAGACCCGCTGCAGGACTGGAGTCCTGCCCCACCTACTTCCACACCTGGCGCGCGGTGATACCGGCCAGGGCCGCCGTCAGGCCGACGATGAGCACTACCGAAACCCAGACCACCCAGTTGTAGAAACGCGAGTTGGCCCACTCACCCATCAGCTCTTTCTTGTTGATCAGCTTGACCATGAAAATCAGCACTACGGGCAGCAGAACGCCATTCAGCACCTGCGAGAACAGGATCATTTTCACCAACGGGAAACCCGGGATCAAGACCACGCCCGCGCCGACCGCGATCAGCAGCGTGTACAGCCAGTAGAATACCGGGGCCTCGCTGAAACGCTTGTTCACGCCGGCCTCGAAGCCCAGCCCTTCACAGACCGAGTAGGCCGTCGATAGCGGCAGGATCGACGCCGCGAAGAGCGAGGCGTTGAAAAGGCCCGCGCTGAACAACAGAAACGCGTACTTGCCGAACGGCTTCAGCGCCAGCGCGGCCGTCGCCGGGTCGTCGATGTCGCGCGGCCCGTTCGCCCAGATGGCCGCCGCGCAGGCCACGATGATGAAGAACGCGATCACCGATGTCCCGATGCAGCCGACAATCACCTCGAAGCGGGAGGCGCCATATTCCTTGGCTGTAACGCCTTTCTCCACCACCGCCGCCTGCAGGTAGAACTGCATCCAGGGCGCGATCGAAGTGCCCACCATCGCGATCAGCATCACGATGTAGTCCGTGTCCAGCATCAGCACCGGCTTGAAGCTGTAGATGAACGATTCCTTCCAGTCCGGCTTCAGCAGGATCGCGGAAATGATGTAGGTGACATAGAGGACGCTGGCGAACAGGAAGATCTTCTCCACGCTCGTGTAAGTGCCGCGCACCACCAGGAACCACACACCAATCGCGCAGATCGGCACCGATACGTAGCGGCTGATTCCGAACAGCTCGAGCGAGCCCGCGATGCCGGCGAACTCCGCCATGACGTTGGTCAGGTTGGTCACCACCAGCGTCACCATCATGAAGAACGTCGCGCGCAAGCCGAACTCTTCGCGGATCAGGTCCTGCAGGCCCTTGCCCGTCACCGCGCCCATGCGCGAGTTCATTTCCTGGGTGATGATCAGCAGGACCGTGATGGGGAGCAGCGTCCATAGCGGAAGGTAGCCCCAACGCGCGCCGGCCTGGGAGTAAGTGAGGATGCCGCCCGAGTCGTTGTCCACCATGGCGGTGATGAACCCCGGGCCGAGCACTGCAAAGAACAGCGCCAGTTGGATGCGGCTCTTCTTCCAGAGGCTCGCTCGATGCGCCGGCGCCGTTACCGTCATTTTTCCCTCAACACGCTGATCACGTCGTCGGCCGTGATCGCTCCGGCCAGTTTGCCTTCGGTCTCCACCACCGGCAGAGTCAGGATGTTGTATTTGTCGAACAGCTCGGTGATGCGGTCTTTCTTCGCCTCCACGGGGACCTGGAGGAGTGTGCCGGAGACGATTTCCTTCAACGGAGTCTCCCCGGTGGCGGTGAAGAGCTTGCCGAGCGGCACCGCTCCGGTGAGCCGCCCCTCGCGGTCGATCAGGAAGATGGTGTTCAGCACCTCCAGCTGATCCTCGTTCGCACGCACCGCGGCCACGGCGTCGGCGATGGTGGCGCCTTCGTCCAGGGCCACGTACTCGGTGTTCATCAGGCCGCCGGCGGTATCCTCCTCGTACTCGAGCAGCTCGGTGACGTCGCTCTTGGGCTCGACCTCCATCTCCTGGAGGATCTCCTCCGAGGTCTCGTCTTCGAGCTCCGCCAGCGCGTCGGCGGCCTCGTCAGGCGCCATCTCTTCCACGATATCGGCGGCCGTTTCGGTGTCCAGGGATTCGAGGATGCTGACCTGCATCTTCGGATCGACCTCCGACAGCGCGTCGGCGGCCACCTCGCTGTCCAGGGTCTCGATCACCGCGCTGCGCTCCTCGGGACTCAGGTCTTCGACGATGTCGGCCAGGTCGGCGGGGTGCAGGTTCTCCAACTTCCGGTAGTCGATATTCAAGCGCAGCCGCCGCTGCGGGTCGGGCTCGACGATATTGCAGAACTCCCAGCGGATGGAGTTCGGCTTGACCGGGGCTTGCAGCCAGCGGATCCACCTGCGCGGGACCCAGCCTTGCAGAACGCGGCGCAGGATGCTGCGCACGCCGACATCGACTTCGAGGACCCACAGGACGTCGCGGCCGTTCTGCTTCATCAGGTCGAATGTCACGTCGGTGACACGCACGGCCTTGCGGCCGTTGACGTCGATAATCTGCTGGTCGAGCAAGTCGCGCGCGATCCGCAGCATGTACTCGTCATCGTGATACGGGGTGAGAAGTTCGTCCTGCAGGTGGATGCCGTCGAGCGAGAACGACTGGATCTGGTCGTGGCGCACGGTGAGCTTTGCCCACCCCGCGCCGATCAGGTAGCGGTCCACCCGAACCGGGTCCACCAGGGGGACCAGCGCGGCGTCTTCCACACGGCCGATACGGCGGCCCTTGAGGTCAAAGACCTCAAGCCCCAGAAGCTCGGTGAAGTAGAGCTGATCCGCCATCGCGCCCGCCGCTCGCCGAATACTCACTATGCCGTATTCGGCGTCGGCGCCGCAAGAGACAGAGTGCGTGCGCCCCGCCTCAGTGGCCGGCCGGCCCAAGCACGCCGAGCGAGCGCAGCCAGTCCACCGCCCGGGCGGGCCAGGTGGTGACGGTCAACGCCGAGCGGCGCAGCCCGTAGCCGTGGCCTCCAGCCGGGTAGAGGTGCATCTCCACGGGGACCTTCGCCGCCGTCGCCGCGGCGTAGTAGGCCAGGCTGTTCTCGACCTGGACGGTGTCGTCCTCCGTCTGCACCAGGAACGTGGGCGGCGTGTTGGCTGATGGTTGCGTCTCGGGGCCGAGTTTACCGTCCCGCACCACTCCGCCGGGATAAATCAGGAGCGCAAAATCCGGACGGCAACTGGCGTTGTCGGCTTCGTCCACACGATCGTACGTGCGCTTCTCGAAATTGGCGCCGAGCGTGGCGGAGAGATGGGCGCCGGCGGAAAAACCGAGCACGCCGATGCGCTTGCGATCGATCCCCCACTCCTTCGCACGGGCGCGGACCATGCCCAGGGCTCGCTGCGCATCCTGTAGCGGCGCGGCGTAGTTCGGCTGGCCTTCGCGAGCAGGCACGCGGTACTTCACCAGGACGCAGGTGACGCCGACCGAGTTCAGCCAGTCGCACACCTCCGTGCCTTCCAGATCCCAGGCCACGATGCGGTAGCCTCCGCCGGGAAACACCAGAATCGCCGGACCGGCCGCGC
>DATNLV010000006.1:0-4186 GCA_035602665.1 Bryobacteraceae bacterium
CGAACTCGCGAAGATCCGGGGGTGCAGTCATGCGGCGGATGCGCATGCGCGACCCAGCCTCGTCGATCAGGTCGATGGCCTTGTCGGGCAAAAAGCGGTCGGTGATGTAGCGGTTCGACAGCGTCGCCGCGGCGACGATCGCCGAATCGGTGATGCGCACACCGTGGTGCAGCTCGTACTTCTGCTTGAGCCCGCGCAGGATCGAGATGGTGTCCTCGACCGACGGCTGGTCCACCATGATGGGCTGGAACCGCCGTTCGAGCGCGGCGTCCTTCTCGATGTACTTGCGGTACTCGTTGGTGGTGGTCGCGCCGATGCAATGGAGTTCGCCCCGCGCCAGCATCGGCTTCAGCAGGTTGCTGGCGTCCATGGCCCCTTCGGCCGCGCCCGCGCCCACCACCGTGTGCAACTCGTCGATGAAGAGAATGACTTCGCCTTCCGACGTCTGCACTTCTTTGAGTACGGCCTTCAGTCGTTCCTCGAACTCCCCGCGGAATTTCGCGCCGGCGATCAGCGCGCCCATATCGAGCCCGACCACTTTCTTGTTCTTCAGCCCTTCCGGCACATCGCCGCGTACGATGCGCTGGGCCAGCCCCTCGACGATGGCGGTCTTTCCCACGCCCGGCTCGCCAATCAGCACCGGGTTGTTCTTGGTGCGCCGCGACAGGACCTGGATGACCCGCCGTATCTCATCGTCGCGGCCAATGACCGGGTCCAGTTTGCCCTGTGCCGCCAGTTGCGTCAGGTCGCGCCCGTAGCGCTCCAGCGCCTGGTAGGTAGTCTCTGGGTTCTGAGAAGTCACCCGCTGGCTCCCGCGGACTTCCTGAAGGGCGGTGAGCAGCCGCTCGCGCGTGACGCCGAATTCTTTCAGCAGCCGGCCCGTGCTGCCCCCATCGTCGGTCATGGCCAGCAGCAGGTGCTCGATCGAAATGTATTCGTCCTTGAGCTTGCGCGCTTCGTCCTCGGCCTGGGTAAACAGGCGGTTCAGACGGCCCGTGACATAAACCTGGTCGGGCCCGCCCGCGGAGCCGGAAACCTTGGGCAGGCGCTCGATGTCCTGGATCGTGCGGCGGTGCAGGCCCTCGACGTTGGCGCCGGCCTTGATCAGGATGGCGGGCGCGAGGCCGTCGGCCTGTTCGAGCAGGGCTGCGAGGAGGTGCTCCACGTCCATCTGCTGATTGCCGTACCGGGAAGCGATGGACTGGGCGGCACGAACGGCTTCCTGGGCTTTTTCGGTTAAGCGATTGAAATCCATAGACCCGATTCTCCTCGTAATCTTAGTCTATCACCATCAACTAAGATTAGTCTACTATGTTTAGATTAAGCAGATGGTCGATAGCCGATGGTTGATGGTGGGGTTTCGGGGGACTTGCGTAGTTAGCCGAGGAGCGGTCGTCGATAGCCGATAGCTGATGGCACAACGCCTGGGTCAGCGTTTACCAACCATCGGCCATCCACCATCTACCATCGACCGCCTTGCGTTAGCCGAGGAGCGGTCGTCGATAGCCGATAGCTGATGGCACAACGCTGGGTCAGCGTTTACCAACCATCGGCCATCCACCATCTACCATCGACCGCCTTATGCCGCCATATCGACAACTTCGAAGCGGAAACGCTCCGGAGGCAGGGACGCCACCGGATTCGGGCTCAGACTGGCCCATTTCTGAAACGCGGTCGAGGCCACCGTGGATTGCAGCAGGAACAGGAACTGGTTCGAGAAGAAGGAAATCGGAGGAGGCTGCCGGAACGTCAGGCGCAGGCCCACGGCCCTCTCGACATCCACTTCGCTATCCGCCGCCGACTTGTCCTCGAGCAGCGTCACGAAGCTGCTACGGCCGGCATGCGGCCACAGGTCCGGATGCAGCAGGGCGCGCAACTCCGGCCGCGCATCGAACGTGATCTCGCACTGCCGTATCCACTCCAGAATCGAATCGCCCCACTTCCAATGCGTCACCAGCCGCTTGTATTCCTCCACCAGTTGAACGGCCAGGTCCAGCCTGCGCAGCTCGATCTCCCGGTCGATCGCGGGATCCTCGGTGCCTGGCGGCACCACCATGTCGTCCGACTCGACGATGGAGGTGGCCAGATTGAAAACCCGGTCAAGACGACCCAGCCCGGGAGTGGTGCGGAGAAGCAGCGGCGGAAGTTCGTGGGTCCTGTCCCCACGGATCTCGACGTATTGCCGGCCGCCGACGATATCCATAACCCCTGCTACTCATATCGACGCAGCGGGGAGAAGAAAAGGTGCAAAACGAACGCAGCCCCTGGCCGGCGGCGGACAGCAGACCGATCGCGGCCAGGCTCAGATCTCGATGTCGCTGTGAAAGCCCTTGTGAATCGCGTACAGCGCCAGCTCCAGGCGGTCCGACACCCCCAGCTTGTCGAAGATGTTGTGGAGGTGGTTCTTCACCGTCTGCTCGCTGATGAAAATCTTCTCCGCGATCTCTTTGTTCTTAAAGCCCTGCGCCACCAGCGCCACGATCTCGCGCTCGCGCTGGCTCAGCGGGCTCCGCTCACGGCCCTTGCGGTCGGTCGTGTTGATCCGTCCCGGCGAGGCGAACTGCCGCATCACCGCGGCCGTGGTGTGCGAATCCAGCCAGATCTCTCCCGAGTTGACCTTGCGGATGCTCTTGTACAGGAGTTCCGTCGCCGTCTGCTTCAGCACGATGCCCGAGCAGCCCAGCTTCATCGCCTGAACGAACTCGTTCTTGTCCTCCGAGGCCGTCAGGATGATGATCTTGGTCCTGCATCCCGAGGTCTTCAGGTTCTGCAAGACCGTCAGGCCGTCCATTCCGGGCATGCGCAGGTCGAGCAGCAGAACGTCAGGCTCTCCCTGCCGGACAATCTCCAGCACCTCGTTCCCATCCCGGGCTTCGCCAACTACGTCGAAGTCGTCCTCGAGGCTGAGCAGCTTGCGAAGGCCGTCCCGGAAAATAGGGTGATCGTCCGCAATGACGATGCGGATCGTCCCAGCGCGCTGTGTGGTAGCACTAGTACGTTGGGTATCGTACTGCACGGTTGTGGGTTCGTCAGGCATGTGAATCGACCCGATTTTAGTTCCCTTCCTAGTACTACGTCAATCCAAGTCGGCATTAAAGTGCTTTAATTGCCTGTTTTTACCCCCATCTGGGGGTAAATCTTGGCCAGCTATGACCTCGCGGGACTATGCGGCGTCAGGTACGAACGGCTCAGCCCCTCCGAATGCCTTCCGGTAGTCGTGGTATGGTGAGGACCGAAGTTCCACCCCCGTCTCTCCGATTTCGACCGCCGCGGCACGTGCTTCCCCTTGACTATCGACAGGAAAGGCCTTATATTTCCCATCGATAGACTATGGGGAACACGAATCGCGCCACCGAGCTCCTTCCAGGGACTCTTGACATGCTTGTCCTAAAGACGTTGCGCCGGACTCCCACCCACGGCTACGGCATCGCGCAACATATCCAGCAGGCGTCCGAAGGAGTCCTGCGCGTCGGCGAGGGTTCGCTCTACCCTGCCTTGCAGAGACTCCTGGCCGCGGGGTGGCTCTCCGCCGACTGGGGCGTTTCCGAGCACAATCGCCGTGCGAGGTACTACAAGTTGACCCCCGCCGGCCGCAAGCATCTCGGAGCCGAGATGGAAAACTTCGGCCGGACCATCGGAGCCATAGCCCGCGTCATGCAGGCCTAGCCGCGGCCTTGGGGGGCGGGATTCATCCCGCGCGCAGATGGCCGCGAACCCGGGACTGGCTCGAATTTCGCCGCCCTTGCGAAATTCGTGCCTGTCCCACCATCCGCCCCCTCTCAGTCATACTGCTCGACATTTGCGACGCACCACCTACGTCCCCGTTGACGTGTAGTTCCGCACGCCGCGGTTCCAGATGGCGATTGCCGCCGTCAGGAACACGGCCGTCACCACCGGCAGGATCCACGTGTAAACTCGGTAGACCTCTTTGTGCAGGATGTGCGCCGTCGGGTAAAAGCTGGCGAAGCCGAACGGCACGATCCAGCTCAGCAGGAAGCGGATGAACTGCCCGTAGATGTCCAGCGGGTACCGCCCGAAGGCCAGCATGTTATACACGGGCGGCGTCACGCCCACGCGGTCCTCGGCCCAGAACGACACCGAGGTCAGCATCAGGAAGATCGCCGTGTAAATGGCGCAGCCGCACAGTGAGGCGTACACAATGAACAGCCAGCCCGTCGCGCCCAAG
>DATNLV010000026.1:0-2370 GCA_035602665.1 Bryobacteraceae bacterium
GTCCTCAGCGGCAACCGCAACTTCGAAGGCCGCATCAACCCGCATGTGAAGGCCAACTATCTGGCCTCGCCGCCCCTGGTGGTTGCCTACGCGCTCGCGGGCTCCGTCGATATCGACATGCAGCAGGAGCCGCTCGGCACCGGCAGCGACGGCCGCCCCGTGTACCTCCGCGAAATCTGGCCCTCGCCCCAGGAGATCCGCGACCTGCTGGCCAGTTCCGTCCACACCGAAATGTTCCGCAAGGAATATGCGGAGGTCTTCGAAGGCGACGCGACGTGGAAAGCCATGCCCGTGCCGCAGGGCGGCCTCTTCGCGTGGAGCGACGCTTCCACCTACATCAAGCGCCCGCCCTACTTCGACGCGATGGCCGATCCCGAGACCTTCGTGCAAGACCTGTCCGGCATGCGTGTGCTGGCCCTGCTCGGCGATTCCATCACCACCGACCACATCTCTCCCGCGGGCTCCATCCCGGTCAAAAGCCCGGCCGGCCAATACCTGGTAGAGCACGGAGTCCAGCCGCGCGACTTCAATTCATACGGCTCGCGCCGCGGCAACCACGAGGTCATGGTGCGCGGGACGCTGGCCAACATCCGCCTCCGCAACCAACTCGCGCCCGGCACCGAAGGCGGCTGGACCGCTCACCTCCCCGCGGGCGAGGTGATGTTCATCTACGACGCCTCCCTGCGCTACCGCCAGGATGGCGTGCCACTGCTGATCCTCGCGGGCAAGGAATACGGCTCCGGCTCTTCGCGCGACTGGGCCGCCAAGGGCGTCAACCTGCTAGGCGTGCGCGCCGTGATCGCCGAAAGCTACGAGCGCATCCACCGTTCGAACCTGGTGGGGATGGGAGTGCTGCCGCTCGAATTTCTACCAGGCGAGAGCGCGGCGACGCTAGGCCTCACCGGCCGCGAGACCTATCACATCGAGGGAATCCGCGAGGCGCTCGCCGGATCGCGCCGCGCCCGAGTCCGTGCCGTAGCCGACGACGGCGCCGAGCGCTGCTTTGAGGCTATCGTCCGGGTGGACACGCCC
This sequence comes from Bryobacteraceae bacterium, assembly GCA_035602665.1. Taxonomy (GTDB): domain Bacteria; phylum Acidobacteriota; class Terriglobia; order Bryobacterales; family Bryobacteraceae; genus DASWZN01. Next base: position 1,033 of record DATNLV010000026.1, read on the forward strand.
CAGGAAGGCGAGTATTACCGCAACGGAGGCATCCTCCCCTACGTCCTCCGCCAGTTGGCGTAGTGGGGCAGGACTCCAGTCCTGCAGCGGGTCTCCAGACCCGCCCTACCTCTTCGCCCAATACCGCCGCCGCGCCTGCACCACCAGCCCCTTCTGCCTGACCGTCAGCGCGATCGCGCGAAACTCGGACACCCTCACCGGCTTGTCCGACACGTAGCCCAGACTGTACTGCGTGCGCAGCTCCTGCTGCAGCACCTCGAACATTTCATCGACACCGTGTTTCTTCGACACTTCGAAAAAGCTGCCGCCGGTCTCGTTCGCCATCTTCTCCATGACACGCCGCCCGTCGCCGCCTCCGCCTCCGAAGAGTCCGTAAGCGCCCGGATCGGAATACAGGATCGAGTAGATGAGCGTATCGGCGCGCTCCGCCGCCTCCACCGCGTCCCCGAGAGTGCCGTCGCTGCCGACATCCACGCCGTCGGAGAGCACGATCAGCGCCTTCCGTCCGGTCAGCTTCTTCATCACGTCATCGCACGCCGTCACCACGGCATCGTAAAGCACGGTGCCGCCGCCACCCTGCCGGCGCAACTGGCTCTGAGTTTCGGTGTCCACATAGGCCAGCGCGTCTTCGAGCCTGGCGACGGAAGAGGTGAGGGGCTGGCGCATAAACGCCGTGGTGTCGAACTGCATGAGGAACACCTGGTCTTTGTTTTCCCGCACCACCCGGTCGAGGAATCGCATACTGGCGCCGCGTTCGGCGTCCAGGACGTGCCGCTGGCTGCCGCTGGTGTCCACCATCAGGCCGAGCGTCAGCGGCAGATCGCTCTCGCGCGCGAAATAGCGGATCGTCTGCGGGCGGCCGTCTTCCGCCACCGCAAAATCGTCCTGCCCGAGATTGCCGACCAGAGCTCCGGCCTTGGTCCGAACCGTCGCCAGAACGTTGACGACTTTCACCTCCGTGGAAAACCGCGGCTCCTCCTGGCCGCGGGCCAACCCGCTCCCGCACAGAGCGGCCACTGCCCGAAGAATTTCGCGTCTGGTGAAATGGCCCCACATGGGATGGCGTTCCGCGCCCACGATTCCCTATCCAGCTTATGGCAGGATGACCGAGGGGCACAAGAATCACACCGGGTGCGGTACTCCCTGCCGAGCCGCGACCGCAAGGGAGCGGTGTTTGAGGTACGCTGGGCACGGCATGAAAACAGGCAAGGCACGGTCCGCTCCGTTGAAGACGCGGGGAACAACAGGCGGACATCGCCCCGCTGTGCCGGCCGCGTCTTCATCGCCATGGGCGGCCTGCAGGGCCATGGGGACTCCCTTGCGGTCGCGGCTCGGCAA
>DATNLV010000034.1:0-4888 GCA_035602665.1 Bryobacteraceae bacterium
CGTGGTACACCTGGCTCGCTTCGACGTAGCGGCCGCCGCGGTACAGCTCGGCCGCGCGAGATCGGAGAGAGGAGAAGGCAGACGTTTCGGTGAACTTCCGAACGCCGCCCAATCGTTCGGCGCCCTGCCCTCGCGGGCCTACAGAGCCGACAGCTGGCAGCAGGATCGAACAAACCAAAATCGAGTTGGTTTGCCAAGTTCGCACAGTTTATCTCGAGGGAAAAAGTCGGAACGGAAAAGCTCGCGTTCCTTGGTGGCGGCTCACAGCGGAGCAACCACCAAGGAATAATAGCAGAGAGGTGAGAAGTTACTGCTTAAGTTTTGCGAATGTCCTACAAATTGCGTAGTGGTACGCCCAGAAGTCGTAATGGCGGCCGGAAAGCCCGGCGCTGGTACGCCTAGAACCAGATCTTGGTGATGATGATGATCGGATCGCTATCCATGGTCTCGTCTCCTTAGGGCGCCTTGCCGGCCCCCTTCGACTGCGAGACTAGCCTGCTCGGACCGCAAGAGGCCGGGGCCATGTTCCGTAAGGGTTTGAAACTAAGGCGAGGAAAATATTTGCCAGCGTGTGACCGCGAATCCTGGACCGTCAATCTGCGCGACGCCCCAGCGCTGCCTTACGCCACCCCCACAACTGAGGGCCTGATGGGGATGTCGCCCCCCTCACGGTAGGCAACGGAAGATCGAACGCGAGTTAATGTCTTCTCACATGGAAATTCTGCAACAATTAACTCGGCACCACCAAACTTGCAAGATCTTGCGGAACCTTAACTGTTTTGGATCGCGAATTGTGCGCAATGAATGCGGATGGATGCCCCCAGACGCCATGCCAGCACGCGGCACAATCTCCGCGGCCCCCACTACGGCTTGGAAGAGTTTGGATTTTCCGGCGCCCGCTGCTGCAATGCCTTGGCCGGGGCCGGGGTTGCGAAGTCAAACTCGAAAATGTGCCCCGCGGCGTGCACCAGCAGACGCCCCGGGCCGAGCGCCTTCGAGGGCGCGGCGAAAAAGACCGCCCCGTCGGTGGATTCGCCAGGCTCCAACCGCGTATCGATCAGCGCAATTGCCGACGCCGCCGCCGCTGCTTTTACCTTTGCCGAGCCGATTTCGGCCAGGTAATTCTGCCGTCGCGCCTCGAACCCGTTGGTGGAGCGAAAGCGGGATACGCCGTTCAGGCTGTTCTCATAAGTGGAGATCAGCTTGATCACGTCGTTTCGTGTGGCGTGCTCCAGCATACGCTCGACCACCACCTTGGCGGGTGTCGCGTAGAGCCGGGTCCCCCCGGCCTGCTCGAAAATGAAGTCCGCCGGGTGAATCGTGAATTTGTCCGTCGACCCGTTGGATATGCCCACTTGGATGATCTGGTAGTCGTGCAGTTGCGCCGGCAGATGCGCGAACATGATCGTGATTCCGTCTTTGCTCAGCGTCTGATACCGCAGGCCGCCGGACTCGAACATAATGACCTGCGCGCCCACCGAGACTGCAACCAGGGCGGCCACGGCGGCGACACAACTCGGCGAAGCGCGCATTGCCATAAGGTTCATTATGCTATGCGCCGCGCGCCGGGCGCGCCTTGTTGAGTTTGCGGCCTTTTGGGCAATTGCGGCAGGTTGAGCGACAATGAAAGCGGCTCCGGCGCAAGCGGAGCCGTCAAGGAGTACCATGCAGTGCCAGAGGGTGGCCGCGGGGATTTTGCTCGCGGCTGGGTTGGGGCTGGCCCAGGTTGAATCGGCCCCGTCAGAGGGCGCGTTTCGAATTTCCGCCGATGTCGAGCGCGTCATTTTGCCGGTGACGGTAGTCGACCGCCAGGATCGCACCGTCCCCAACCTTACTAAAGAATCTTTCCGGGTTTACGACGACGGGCGGCTGCAGGCCGTCCACGATTTCTTCCACCGCGATATCCCGCTGACCGTGGGACTGGTCATGGACAGCAGCACCAGCATGTTCCCGAAACGGGCCAGCGCCATCCTGGCGGCGCTGAGTTTCGTGCGCCTGAGCAATCCCGAAGACCAGGCCTTCGTGGTCAACTTCAATGAGAAGGTCTCCTTCGGCCTCTCCGAGAAGTTCTCGGCCGATCCGGAACGGCTCCGCGACGCTTTTCTCAAACTCCCCTGCCAGGGTAAGACCGCGCTCTACGACGCCGTGGTGGCCGCCACCGAACACCTCTCCCTCGGCACTCGCGACAAAAAGGCGCTCATCGTGGTGAGCGATGGGGGCGACAACGCGAGCCGCCATCGGCTGCGGGAGGCGATGGAGGCGCTCCAGCGCTCCGAAGCGATCGTCTATACCATCGGTCTCTACGACACGGACGATCCGGATCGCAACCCCGCGGTGCTGAAACAACTGGCGCGGCCCGCCGGCGGCGAGGCGTTCTTCCCCGAAAATCCGCAGGATCTGCCCGGCATCCTGGCGCATGTCGCCAGCGTTCTCCGCAGCCAGTACACCATCATTTACGAGCCGGCCGCCGAGGCCCACGACGGCCGCTTTCACCACATCCGCGTGGTCGCAACCGAGCCCGCCACCGGACACCGCCTGGAGGTCAGGACGCGGGCCGGTTACCAGGCTCCCGCACCGCTCCATGCCTCTACCGGGGGCAACCCGTGAAGGCGCCCATGCGCGCGGCCGAGACGCTCCTGTGGTCCGCCGCGGCGGTGCTCCTGGGCGTCTACGCCTGCTTTTATCTCGAGCGGCGCCTCTATCAGGCCTTTGAGCTGTGGTCCTTCGACCGCACCATCCAGCGGATGCCGGCCCCCCGCACGGCGCCCGCCGCCTTGCCCGCCGGCGCGCCGATCGGGCGCATCGAAATCCCGCGCCTCGGCATGCGCGCCATGATCGTCAACGGCACAACCCCAACCACCCTGCGCCGCGCGGTCGGCCACATCCAAGGGACGCCGTTGTTCGGAAGCGGTGGCAACGTAGGCCTGGCGGCGCATCGCGACACCTTTTTCCGCGGCCTGCGCGATCTCCGCAAGGGCGACACCATCGAGATCGACACCCTCCAGGGAGCCTACGAGTATCTGGTGGAGGCAACCCGGGTCGTCGCTCCGGACGACACCACGGTCCTCGACGCCTCCGCGCGCCCCACGCTCACGCTGGTTACCTGCTATCCGTTCGACTACGTCGGCCCTGCTCCGCGGCGATTCATCGTCCAGGCATACCAGGCAGCGGCGCCTTCAGACCGCGGCCGCCTCCAGGCTCTTGAGTTTCGCCGATAGCGTGGTCCTCTTGAGCCGCAGCATCAGGGCCGCCTGCTTCTTGTTCCCGCCGGTGCGCTCTAACGCCTGAGTGAGGATGCTGCGTTCGATGCGGCTGACCGTGCGCTCGAAATCCAGCCCGTCGTCGGGGATCCGAATCGAGGTAGCGCTCGACATCGATACCGGCTTCCCTTCCGAGGGAGGCGGCAGCGGGAAATCGCTGGGATACAGAACCTCTTCGTCTCCGCTCATGGCCACGGCCATCTCCACCGCGTTCTCCAGTTGCCGCACGTTACCTGGCCAGGCGTGTCCGCACAGGCGTTCGAGGGCAGCTTCCGTCACCCGCTTGGTTGCGATGCCTTCGCTCTTGCAGACCTTGTCGATAAAATGGTGAACCAGCAGCGGAATATCGGAAATGCGCTCTCGCAGCGGCGGCATGCGCAGGGGAACAATGTTCAGCCGGTAGTAGAGATCCTCGCGGAATGTGCCCTCGCGCACACGCGCGGCCAGATCGCTGTTGGAGGCGACAATGATGCGCACATCCAGCCTGAGCGTGTCCGAACTCCCCAGCCGCTGCAGTTCGCGTTCCTGGATAACCCGCAGTAGCTTGGCTTGAAGATCGATCGGCATGTCCCCGATTTCGTCCAGAAACAACGTGCTGCGATGCGCCAGTTCGAACCGGCCCACCCGTTGCGCGATCGCCCCGGTGAAGGCGCCTTTCACGTGTCCGAACAACTCGGCTTCGAGCAGCGTGGCCGGCAGCGCGTTGCAATTGATCGCCACCATGGGCAGGTGGCCGCGGCCGCTGGCGGCGTGTATGGCGCGCGCGGCGACTTCCTTGCCGGTTCCCGTCTCTCCCGTGATAAGGATCGTCGCGCGGCGCGGCGCCACCATGCGAATGATCCCCTCGATGGTCTTGATCGGCCGGCTTTCGCCCACCAGCAGCCTCTTCCAGGGGACTGGATCCGCCTTCCCGGCCAGTGCCAGCGCGCGCGCACGCTGCTCCGAGAGCGCCCTCTCCAGGGCACGGGCGGTGTCCTCGACCGAGGTCCCCGCGCCCAGGAAATCGTAGGCGCCGAGCTTGGTCAGCCTCACCGCCTCCGAGAAGGACCCGCTCGGATAACGGATGATTACGGGCAACGCCCGGTTGTCGCGCCGAAGCTCCTCGATCCACTCCTCCGCGCTCCATTCCGCCATCGGGAATTCGGCGACGACCGCATCATAAGACCCGCCCCGCGCGGCTTCGAGCGCCGCAGCGGCTCCCGCGACGGTCTCCACCTCGCAGTGGCAGATCTCGGGCAGCGTTTCCCGCTCCTCGGCAGTGACGCCGCTAGCTTCTGAGGTTCCCCATAGGACGCGCATTTGCAGCCTGCCATACATCGGCAGACCAGCCCAGATCTTTAGGCCGTGGGGCAGCCGTCCACGCCTGCAGCGGGTCTCCAGACCCGCCTGAGGCGTTGCCCTGAGAGCCGCCAGCCGGTCAGTCCACCGTGATTCGCTGGGCCGTTACCTGGCCTGTGTAGTGGCCTAGATTATTGCCGGAAAGGTCGAAGAAGTCCAGCGTGTATGTGCCATGGAAGCTGTCTCCAGCCGGATCCAGCGTCACCCGCTCGCGGATGATCGCGGTTCCGTTCAATGTGCCGGTATCGTCGAAGGTCCAGGACGGGTGCAGCAGCTTGAAGACGCCCTTG
>DATNLV010000039.1:0-2275 GCA_035602665.1 Bryobacteraceae bacterium
GGCAGTAGATGGCATCGGGCGCCCCCTCTGGCTACAGGGTAGCAGGAGGAGTCAGGAGTCAGGAGACAGGAGGGAAGGATACCCACCTCAAAAACGGACGAACCGGTCCGATGAGTACATTGTGAGCCGGTTCTTCGATGACGCCAAAGGGATCTTCGAAGCCGCGGAATCCGCGTACCGATCCGGCCAGTCCGTCTCGGACACAATCGTGCTCATCGGGCCTGATGGCGCAATCGAGATGCTGGCCGGATCGGACTGGCCCCTTGACCGTCTGGCGGCCGAGCGGGGTGCCGCAAGGGCCTATCGCGTCGGGGAAGCCGGAGGGAGGGTGCGAGTGGAAGCCCGGTCGGGTTCGACGACGTGCCGCCTCGAATCGGAATCGCCCTCGCGCACAGCGCGCCACCTGCTCGGCTTCAGCTTCAGCCCAGGCCTGCCTCGCGTAGAAACCTTGCCGCTTCTTCCGGCGGCGTCGGATTGATGTAAAAGCCCGTTCCCCACTCGAACCCCGCCACCTTGGTCAGTTTCGGTATCAGCTCGATGTGCCAGTGGAAGTATGGCAGCTCCGGCTCCTGAAGCGGCGCGGTGTGGATCATGAAGTTGTAGGCCGGGTGTTCCAGAACTTTATCGATCTCCCGCAGCACCGCCGGCATCAGCCAGCCCAGGTTGTGGAATGCCGCCGCATCCGTGTCTTCGAAGTTCGAAAAGTGGCGCCGCGGCAGCACCCAGATCTCGAACGGGAAGCGCGCCGCGTAAGGACAGATGGCGACGAACTGCTCGGTTTCGATCACCACGCGGCTGCCGGTGTTGATTTCCTGCCGGATGATGTCGCAGAAGATGCAGCGGTCGCGCAGCTCGAAATACTTCTTCGATCCCTCCAGTTCCTCAACCACGCGGCGCGGCACAACCGGCAAGGCGATCAACTGCGAGTGCGAATGCTCGAGCGAGGCGCCGGCGCCTTCTCCGTGGTTCTTGAAGGCCAGGACATACCGCATGCGGCGGTCCTTCTTCAGATCGAGGAAACGGTCGCGGAAGGCCCAGAAGACGTCCTCCACCGCCTTGTCGGTCATCCTGGCCATGGTCAACTGGTGGTCCGGCGTTTCGATGACCACTTCGTGCGCGCCGATGCCGTTCATGCGGTCATAGAGGCCATCGCCCTGGCGGTCGAAATCGCCTTCGACGCGCAGTGCCGGGAACTTGTTGGGCACCGCGCGCAGCGTCCAGCCCGGCTCGTTAGGGCCACCGCTCTGCCGGTAGGCGAGCACCTCGGGCGGCGTTTTGGTTTCACTCCCGGGGCAAAACGGGCAGAAACGGCCGCCCTTGATCACCACCTGCTCGCGGGAAAAGTCCTGCGGTCTGTGGGCGCGATCGGTGGCGATGATGACCCACCGCCCGGTGACCGGGTCTCGACGGAACTCTGGCAATCGGCGGTCCTCCGCTTCCCCTGGGGGGGATGGAAAACGAGAATTCCCAATTATAGCGTCCGATTCGGGCGGAAGGCATCCTTGCGGTGCGAGATCGCGGGAGGATCGCTGAAGACCACGCTGACCAGGTCGAAGCGCACGCGCTCCCAATCCACACCGGCGCGGCGGGCGTAGTTTCGGGCGGCGCGGGTGACGGCTTCGCGCTTCTCGGCGTCCACGTTGCGTTCCGGAGCCCCGAACTCGTTCGTGGCGAGCGCTTTCACTTCGACGAAGACCAGCCGCTCGCCTTCCCAGGCCACCAGGTCGATCTCGCCGTGGCCTACGGAAGGCTGCCAGTTGCGCGCCACCACGGTCATTCCGCGGCGCTCCAGGTAGCGATGCGCCACGTCCTCTCCGCGCCGGCCCGTGGCCTGGTCGGGGGGCCAGCTGCGCTTGCGGCCACGGTGGCGAACGGCATCGGAAAGCCGCAACAGCCAGGCGATCACTTCAAGACCTCGAACTCAAACTCCATGACTTTTCCGCGCACCACGTAGCAGAGGTAGTATTCCCAAAACCGCCGGAAGCGGCGGGAGCGGTTCACCAGAAACTCGAAGCCCAAGGCCCGCCACAAAGCCAGTAGGCGCACGTGGACCGAAATCTCGCGGTACTTCAGGGTGGAGTAGTAGCCGAAGCCTCCGTGATCCTCCCCGAAGATGCGGAACGAGAAGCTGTTCAGGTGATGTTTATGGGTGGGATCGCAGAACGAGCTGAAGTCGGTGTAGTGCGGCGTCTCGATGCGCACGCGGCCGCCCGGCTTCACCAGGCGGTGGAACTCTTCCATGCTGCGGATCACGTCCGTCAGGTGCTCGATCACG
>DATNLV010000052.1:0-3423 GCA_035602665.1 Bryobacteraceae bacterium
CCTCTCTCGGCCGGCGCGAAGCCCAACCTCGAGGCGCTGTACGGTGTCGTCAACGTCTACTACGGTATGGGCGAGGTGCGGGCAGCCATGGCGGGCGCGCGGTTTCGAGAGCAGGCCTGCGGAGGCCGAGGCCGAGTACCAAACGGCGCTGGCCCTCAGCGAGCCGCTCTCGGCAGGCGCGAGGCCAAACCTCGAGGCGCTGTACGGTGTGGTCAACGTGTACTACGGTATGGGCGAGGTGCGGGCAGGCATGGCCGGCGAAAGGTCCCGCGAGCAGGCATGCGACTGGTATCGCAAGAGCTATGCCGCCTTCCAGCGCATCCCGGCCTGGCGTCCCATCACACCCAACGAGTTCGAGGCGCGCGCTGGTCGCGAGATCGAAGCGCGGTTGGCAGGGTGCGAGTAGGGGGCAGGCGCGGCTGGCCTCGTGCGGGTGCCGCTGGTCGAGGCCCGCCGCGAAGCTTGGACCGTGGCGCAGACTCTTAGTCTGCAGCGTCGAGACTCTTCTCGACGCGAAAACCGGCCTCGACACGAATGTCGAGGCGGAAGGCAGGAGTGCCTGCGCCACGAAAACTTCTACTGGCCGACGATGTAGCCCGAGATCGTGCAGAGGATGCCCTGGGGATTCGGCGAGGTAGGGTCGGCACGGAAGAACAGGCCGACGTCGACCGAGCCTCCGGTGGGCGAGCTGCCATACGCCTTGAGCGGACTCGTCATCCGCCAGATGTCCAGGCTGGACGATGAGGACTGCTTGGTCAGCGTCAGCATATGGGAAACATGATCCGTGCCATTCACCGGGTTCTGCGAGTTCGGAACGATTAGCTGAACATCCCCCGGTCCTTGCCCGGTGTAGAGTTCAGCCTGGCAGGAGATGGTCTCGATCACGATCTGGCGGCCGGCCGGAATCGTGAACAGAGTGCAGGAGGCCTGGCCGTAAGTAGGGTCGACGTTCCCGGTGGCGCAGGATGCGTTGAAACCGTTGCGGGCGGGGCGGTCGGCATCCACGTACAGGGGCGCCGTGGGCGCGGTGTTGAGGTTGACGGTGGGCGTGCCGCTCAACTGCACGGCCGGCATGCTGCTGACGCCGACCGTTCCAGTAACGTTGGCGTTGACGGTCCCCTGCACCGGCAGCGGCGTGTTCACGATGGTCACGGGGATGGACGGCGTGAGGATCGCGGAGCTGGCCGGAGCGGCGCTGCTCAGCACTATTGTGGCGGCTAGGATCGCCTGGACTGGCGTAGCCGAAAGGCACTTCGCAAATCGCTTCATCGTGTTTCTCCTTAGGTTCATTGAATCGGTTGCCGTTCACGCGGCCCCCTCCGGGGGCTCGGTGGAAGCGGCGCCCATGCCGCCACGCGGCCGGGCTCTTTTGCTTCGTTGAGGTAGAAAGCGCGCAATCGGGGAAAACTGGCTCATGTGGGACCAGCTACGGCGGGTCAGGAGACCCGCTGCAGGCGTGGACGCCTGCCCCACGGCGGCACTGAATCCCGCGATACTGGAAGCCTATGGACGAACCCGCCTTGTTCACTCCCGTTTCCCTCCGCGAGGTGCGGATGCGGAACCGGATCGCGGTGTCGCCCATGTGCCAGTACGCGTGCGAGGACGGGATGGCGACGGACTGGCATTTCGTCCACCTGGGCAGCCGCGCGACGGGCGGGGCCGGGTTGGTGATGACCGAAGCGGCGGCGGTGGAGGCGCGCGGGCGCATCTCGCCGAACGATTTGGGGATCTGGGACGACGATCAGATCGCGCCGCTGGCACGCATCGCGCGGTTCATCGAAAGCCAGGGCGCCGTGGCGGGCATGCAGATCGCGCACGCGGGGCGCAAGGCCTCGACGGCGCGGCCGTGGGATGGTGGCGCGCAGATTCCTGCCGAGCGCGGCGGCTGGCGGCCGGTGGCGCCCAGTCCGATTCCGTTCCTCGATCACGAATGCCAGCCGGAAGAGCTGACGGTGCCGGAGATCCGGCGCATTGCCGCGGCCTTCGCGGCGGCGGCGCGGCGCGCGGTGGAGGCGGGCTTCCGGGTGCTCGAGATACACGCCGCGCACGGCTACCTGCTGCACGAATTCCTCTCGCCGTTGAGCAACCAGCGGACCGATGAATATGGCGGACCGCTCGGCCATCGCATACGCGCGCTTTGCGACGTCACGTGGGCGGTGCGCGAAGTGTGGCCCGCGGCCTACCCGCTGTTCGTGCGGATCTCGGTCACCGACTGGGCCGAGGACGGATGGGACGCGGACCAATCGGTGCTGCTGGCGCAGCGACTGAAGCCGCTAGGCGTGGACCTGATCGACTGCTCGTCGGGAGGCCTGGTGCCGCGGGTGATGATTCCGATCGGGCCGGGCTACCAGGTTCCGTTCGCCGAGCGGATCCGCCAGGAGGCGGGCATCGCGACCGGCGCGGTGGGACTGATCACGGAGCCGGAGCAGGCCAACGAGATCGTCGCGAGCGGGAAGGCGGACATGGTCCTGCTGGCGCGCGAGATGCTGCGGGATCCTTACTGGCCGCTGCACGCGGCGCGGCGTTTGGGATCGAAGCTCGCGGCTCCGGTGCCTTACCGGCGGGCGTTCTGAGGCGGGAGACAGGAGTCAGGAGACAGGAGGAGGCAGGCCCAGACGTGAAGCAGCATCGCTATGAGATTCGGATGACGTGGATCGGCAACGAGGGCGAAGGTACGCGCACGTACCGGGGGTATCGGCGCGATCACGTGATTGAAGGGGCGGGCAAGCCTCCGATTGCGGGGTCGAGCGATCCGGCGTTCCGCGGAGACGCCAGCCGGTACAATCCCGAGGAACTGCTGGTGGCGAGCCTTTCCTCCTGCCACATGCTCTCGTACCTGCACCTGTGCGCGGTGAACGAGGTGACGGTCGTCGAGTATCACGACAACGCCTCGGGGGTGATGGAAGAGAGGCCCGGTGGTTCGGGCGCGTTCGTCCGCGTGGTGCTCAGGCCCGCTGTGACCATTTCCGCGGGGAGCGATCGGGCGAAGGCGTTTGCGCTGCACCACGAGGCTCACGGCAATTGTTTTATCGCGAACTCCGTGAATTTTCCCGTGGACATCGCGCCGGAGATCACGAACGCGCCGGCCTAACGGCGGATGAGACGGAGAAAGTTGGCCAGCACCGGAGAGCGATTGTCGCGCAGGTAGGCCACGCTGATTTCGACTATGGCGCGTGGACCGGCTAGCGGCACGTAGACGGCGCCGCGGCGGCGCAGGGCGGTCATGGCGGCGGGGACGAGAGCGACGCCGAATCCCGCCGCGACGAGTCCGACCACGGTTTGCATCTCGCCTACTTCGAGCGACACCTTGGGCGAGAAGCCGGCCTCGAGGCACAGGTCGACGGTGCGCTGATAGAATCCGGCGGCGGTGTCGCGGGACACCATCACCCACGGCTCGCGGGCGAGAGACTGCAGGCGGACGCT
>DATNLV010000056.1:0-4178 GCA_035602665.1 Bryobacteraceae bacterium
TTCCTATGAACTCGAATTCGTGGTAATCGCCGTTGATGTTGATCTTCATCTGGTCGACCGCCGCTCCGCACAGCACCCGCTGCACCGCGGCCGTCGGGCACCAGTAATCGAAGATGCTCGCGCTCGCCAGCGCCGTCGCCGGCTGATAGGTCACCGTCGGCCCGATCGCCGCGCCGGCCGTCGGCGTCACCGTAAACGGTGAGCTGAGTTCGATCGTCGTCGGATCGACGATCGAGCACGCGAACCGAAGTTCCCCGCCGAACGTCACCGCTTGCCCCGGTACCAGACCGTGCGCGGCCGCGAAGCCGAGCAGCTTTGTATTGGCGTTCGCCCCTGCCGTCCCGCCCGCGAAGAAGAGCGGCGCCGCGCCCAGGCTGGCCTGGAACAACGGGCCGTAAACGGGTTCGGCGTTCGGCGTGCCCCACCCCGTCATGTAGGTCACCAGGTCGAACGTGGTGTTCTTCCTGAGCCCTGCCGGAGTGCCCCCAAAGGTTCTCGTGCCCGTCTTGTCCTTCCGTTCGGGCCGGATCATCTGTTGCTTCGCCGTGAGCTTCACGCCCGGAATCCGGTTTCCGCTCTGGATCGCCGGCACCTGTCCGTAGTTCGACTCCAAGCCCACATAGAGCCGGTTGTTATTGGATGAAATATAGTTGCACGCCATTGTCTTCCTCTTTCCCTCAGCACCGAACCGCGCGCGTAAGCAAGCGGACGCCCCCGCGCCGCTGACTTAGTAACTCCCATCGACGTCGAAGCTGATCTTCGCCGACTGCAGGAAATTGCTGCCGCCCCTCTTCACGGGTCCGAATGTGACTTCATAGCCGCCGGTGTAGAACATTCCTCCGTCCCAATCGCCTCGCTGCGAGTCCAGTACGTTGGTCGCCGCCGCCGCATAAAGGTGAAGGTCCCGGCCCAGTCTCTCCAGCTGGTCGTGCGAGACCCGTATCTCCACCGCCATGCTCGCCGTGCCCGAGAACGTCCGGAACTTCTCCCTCAACCCGTTCGACAGCTTCTCGCAGTACACGTACACCGCCGGATACGTCACGCCCGCCGTCTTCTCGGCCATGTCGAACGCGATGTTCCCTGACTGGATCTGCTGCGCCTCGATCGGTGCCAGTTCCACGTTTTCCTGCCGTGCCAGGCTCGGCACCGTGAACGGCAGACCCGTGTCTCCCGCCAGCATCTCCACTACCTTGCGTGTCGCCGCCGCTCCCATCGCTGGCATCGCTACCCCCTGTTCAGCATTCCCGTCAGCCGTAGGAACATCTCCGGCCGCTGCCCGCAGGACGTGGGCTTGCCTTTTACCAGCCCGCTCGCCGGCTCGGTCCAGGTCTGCCCCGGCGTCAGCGGCGTGTCGTTCTGGCGAGTCAATCCCGTCGGAGAATAGCTCGCGTAGATGTTCCAGCCTGTCGCGGTCTCCGGAGCATCCACCGCCAGTACCGTCAGCGCGCTCGGCCCCGTCGTTGTCAACGCTGCGGTCGCGCTTGGCGCTCCTTCGATCCCGCTCTGCGCCACCCAGGACACGCTCACGAAGTACGTCGTCGCGGCGGCTTTTCCAGCCGTCGAGCCCAGTTGCGGCGCCGCTGGCCTGGGCACCGGCGAGTTAGTCATTCCCACCCCGCCGTTGGTCAGCGACTGGCGCGCCCAGTCCGCCATCTTGTCGTACTCCTGCCACTTGCCCAGGAACCGATCGTTCAGCTGGCGGTTGTACGCGTCCCGGTAGACCAGGCTCAGTGACCGGAAGATGTGCCACTTGTGCAACGCCTCGGTCACCACCACGTGTCCCAGCCCTCGCCGCCCCGCGGTCCACAGAATGTCTTCTGATTCCTGTCGGCGTCGGAGCAGCGCGTCCAGTTCGATCCCCAGCTCCTCTTGCGCCAGCTTCAGCTTCGCCGTGAGGTCGATCCTCTCCGTCTTGGCCACGTCCAGGACCGCAGACTCGTATTCCACGAGCTCCTCAATCGTCGATATCGATCCATCGGTGAATAGCGCCATCGTTCCCTCGACCTCACGCCCCGCTTGGGTCTCTTATGCTTTTTTGCCGCTCTTCAGCGCCCGAAACTCGGCGTCTGAAAGGACGGTGAACTGCACCTTGCTCGCGGCCGCAACCTGGTCCGCCGCCGCTTTCGCCTGCGCGCCCTGGCTTCGAAAGTCCGATGCTTCCTCCGCCGTCGCCAGCCGCGCCTTGCCTTCCACCACCAGCAGGGCGGCCAGCGTCCGTGCCACTTCGCTGGCGATGCCCTCCCGTCCTCCGTCCGGCGTCGGGAAACTGATCACCACCGCGTATGCTTCGGCAATCGTCTCGGCAACCTGCCGGACTTTCTGATAAAACGCTTTCACGTCCATACACCCTCCCGGCCTCGCTTTCGTCTATGGTCTGAACGGCCGCCGGCCGCCAGCCACGCGCCGTCGCCTGTTAGCGGACGGCTGATGGCTGGCGGCTGACAGCTCCGATGCGCCTACGAGTTGACCTGAACGCCGAACCCGTTCCGCAGCACGCCCACGCCGTATAGAACATCGACCGTGAACTGCTGTGCCAGCGTGTTCGGCTGGTAGCTGAGGATCACTCGCATCCCGAAGTTGCCCAGCTCCGCGTACTCCGCGATCGCGCCCGTCCCGGGCAGCGGCTGCGGCAGGCGCCGGATCACCAGGCCCAGCGCGCTCTTGGCGAACGCCAGGTTGTGCGTCGTCACCGGCGAGCTGCCGGTCTTGGCGACGAATTGCGACCGGAAGATAAAGAAGTCCTTCATCTTCCCCACCGTCCCGTCGATCAGCGCATGCAGACCGGCCTCGCCAGCCGTCTGGTATTCGCTGAAGCGGTCGATCTGGCGCAACGCCGAGTAAGACGTTGCATCCATCACCAGGAACCGGGGCTCAGCCGCCGGCAACTTGGCCTGGAACAGTTCTGTCTCGGCCGCGTCCACCACGGCTTCCGTGATCGGAGTCCCCGGCGTTCCCACCGGCAGATTCGACGTGAAGCTCGCGTACGTGTTCATCAGGTCGGTTTCGATCTTCTCGGCAAGCGCCACCATGGCCGGCTGCATGTACAGCTTCAGCAGGTCAGGCACCGCCAGGACCTTGGTCACGTCCGGCACCAGGAAGGTCGCCTCGGCGTGTGTGTTCAGCACGATCTGCGCGTTCCCCAGACTCGGGTTCTGCGTCTGCACCGTGCCGCCCTCCGACAGGTTGTTCGCCACGAGCGTGGGCGGGATCGGCACGTTCACCGTGTCGCCGCCTTGCGCGAGCGTCGGTTCGAAATCGCGATTGACCAGGTTCCCCATCACCAGGTTCCCCATCAGAGCGGGTAAGGCATCCACAGCCACCAGCTTCACAATCGCGTTCGCCACGTTACTTGAAGTAATTGCTGGCATTCTTTCTCCTCCAGTTAGTCCCTCGCCCCGTCTCAGATACCTCTGAGCGACTGCGAAGTGATTCTTACGATGTCCTGCCGGATCCGCTCCGCTTCCTCCGGACTCATCCCCGGCCGGATTTTGTCCAGATCGCTGACCGCTGCCGGCGCCGAAGCTTTGTGCGCCGTTGTTACTCCCGACCCGCCTTGTATGCGCGCCGGGAGGAACTCCGGGTTTTCACTTAGAAAGTGCGAAAGGTATTCCTTCACACTCTGCTCCCCGTCGTCCCCCTTCGCCAGCAGCCGTCCATCTTCCGCGCGGAAAATATCGTCCTTCACCGCCTTGAACGCGATCTCCACCTTGGCCACGCCCAGCCGTTGCAGCTCCGATCGAATCGTCGCGCCCCGGTCCGCTTCCTCGGCCAGCTTCCTGCTCTTCTGGTTCTCTGCCACCAGTTCGTTCAGCCGGCGCTCGAGTTGCTCCCGCTTCTTCTTCTCCTCCACCAACTCGTTCTTGTAAGCCGGTTCCGACCTCACCTGCTCTCTCTTCAAGAACTCCTCGATGGCATCTCGTACGATCGCCCGCACTCCGTCTTCGCCTTGCTGTTGTTCTCCGTCCATAAGCGCGCTCCTTACCCTGCAGCTTCCTCAATCTCCTTCACGATCTGGTCCTTCAGTTCCTGCCTGACGTCGCACAGGTACTTCTGCGCCAGCCTCTTGAAGATCTCTTTGCGCAGCGTCGGCGACCCCACACCCAACGTCAGCAGCCTCTGTGCATCGTCCAACTCGCTCGAAAAGTCGCCGATATCGAATTCGTCCAGGCCCGATACAT
>DATNLV010000081.1:0-2272 GCA_035602665.1 Bryobacteraceae bacterium
CCCGGATGTGGAAGACTCTGGCGATCGGGCTGGGGCTCGGGGTGGTGCTCCTGCGCGGAGACTGGCACGAGCTTTGGCCGCCGCACACCGGCATGGACTGGCGAGCGGCGGCGCAGGCGATCAACCAGCGCGCGGCATCCACCACGCCTGTCATCTGCCCGAGCCCGTTCGTCGAGGGGCAGCTGTCGACGTGGCGGCCCAACTATCCGCTGCCGTCATTCCTGTACGCCCCGCTGGTGGCGTATCCGGTTCACGGGCGGGTGATTCCGTTTCCGTTTGCGACCCGGGGCGCGGACCGGTACGCGGCGTCCCTGGCACAGTCGACCCTGCCCGCTGCCGGCCGCTTCTTCGTGTACGGCCACCGGCTCAACGCGTACTTCTGGGAGAATTGGTACCGGAAGCGGCCCGAGCTGGCCGGCTGGAGCAGCCGGCGCCTGGGCCCGTTCGGCGACGTGGTGGTCGTCGAGTTCGACCAGCCGGGGAACAAATGACAACCGATCTTAGCCGCCGCCACCTTCTGGCACTCATGGGACTGCTGGCCGGCGATGGCTGCCGCGCGCCAGCCCCGCTCGAGCTGCCCCGGCGGCCGGTCGGGGACGCATTGACAACCATTCCTCTCTCGGACGTGCGGCTGGGCGGCACTCTGGGGCGGAAGCTGGATCTCTCGATACGCAATCGCATCTTCGCGCAGGATCCCGAGAAGTTGCTCGAACCGTTTCGTCACCGCACGGAGCGGAGTTGCTGGCAGACCGAGTTCTGGGGAAAGTGGTTCCTCTCGGCCGCCGCCGCTTGCCGATACACGGGGGATCAACCGTGGCGCGCGCGGCTGGGCCAATCGGTCCGCGAGATTCTCGACACACAGAGCACCGATGGATATATCGGCAACTATGCGAGCAGCAGTCACCTCCAAGGCTGGGACGTCTGGGGCCGCAAGTACACGCTGCTTGGCCTCGAGGCCTGGTACGATCTGGCGAACGATCCGGTGGCGTTAGAGGGCGCGCGGCGGCTGGCGGAACACCTGATGCGGGAAGTTGGACCGGGCGGCGCCGATATCGTCACACTCGGCTTCTACCGTGGGATGGCAGCCAGCTCGGTGCTCGATCCGATGGTCCGGCTCTACCGGCGGACCGGGGACGAGCGCGAGATGCGATTCGCCGAGTACATTGTGCAGCGCTGGTCGTCGTCCAAGGGACCGCAGTTGATCGAGAAAGCGGGCGTGCCGGTGGGGCAGCGCTTCCCTGCTCCGAAGAAATGGTGGAGCTGGGAGAACGGGCAGAAGGCGTACGAGATGATGTCCTGCTACGCCGGCCTTCTGGAATTGTACCGGGCGACGGGCTGGGCTCCCGCCCTGAGCGCGGCCACGCGGACGTTCGAAAGCATTCGCGACACGGAGATCAACGTGGCCGGTTCGGGATCGGCGGCGGAGTGCTGGTACGGCGGCAAGGCGCGCCAGGCCGAGGTGCATCCGCGTTTCATGGAAACCTGCGTGGGCGTCACGTGGATGCAACTCTGCGCGAACCTGCAGCGGCTGACCGGCGAGGCGCGATTCGGCGATGAAATCGAGCGGACCGCGTACAACGCGCTCGCGGGCGCGATGACGCCGGACGGATCGTCGTTCGCGCAGTACAACGACCTCGCGGGAACGCGCAAGTTGGGAGAGCGGCACTGTGGCATGGAGCTGAATTGCTGCGTCGCGAATGGGCCGCGCGGCATGATGCTGCTCCCCGAGGTGGCGGTGATGATGCGCGCGGATGGGCCGGCCGTCAACTTGTATTCCGAGGGCGTGTGGAAGCTGCCGCAGTGCCGGCTGGAGATGAAGACCGACTATCCGGCTTCGGGCGAGGTGAACATTCGCGTCGAGACAGCGCGGCCCGAGGCTTTCACGCTGCGGCTCCGCGTGCCTCAGTGGAGCGAGCAGACTCTGGTGAGTGTGAACGGCGCTCGTCCCTCCGCCTTGCGGCCCGGGAGTTGGGCGGCGATCGAGAGGATCTGGAAGGCGGGCGACCAGGTTCGGCTGAGCCTCGACCTTCGCGCCAGAGTTGTGACGACGGAGGCCGGTGGCAAGCGATACGCGACGGTGCTGCGGGGGCCCGTGGCGCTGGCGCGCGATGTGAGGTTGGGCGGTAGCATCGACGAACCCGTGGCGCTCGGCGGTGGCGAGGTGAAGCCGGTTCGAGCGCCCGAAGGCATCGAGATGGCGTTTGCGGCGGGCGGGGGGAAGGTGGCGCTGTGCGACTTCGCGTCGGCGGGAAACACGTGGGACGCGCGGTCG
>DATNLV010000107.1:0-5679 GCA_035602665.1 Bryobacteraceae bacterium
CGACCGCGACCAGCGCGTCGGCCGAGAACGAGCCGGCGAACACACCGCTGATGTTCAGCAGTTCCCGCTCTCCCGGTTCCAGTAGTCCGTAGCTCCAGTCAATTGCGCCGCGCAGCGAAGCGTGGCGCGCAATCGGTGCCGCCACCTGGCGCGCCAGCAATGCAAACCGGTCATCCAGAGCCGCCAGCAGCTGCTGCGGGCTCATCGTGGCCAGGCGTGCCGCGGCCAACTCCAGCGCGAGCGGCAGCCCGTCGAGCTGCCGGCAGATATCCGCCAGGCTGTGCGCATTGGTGGCGTCGATGGCGAAGCTCGGCAGCACCGCCTGCGCGCGTTCGATCAGCAGTCGCACCGATGCCGCTTGCCCCAGCGCATCGAGGGGAGCTCGTTCCAGTTCCCAGCCGGGCGGTGGCAGTGCGAGCGGCGTGAGGTGATAAAGAGTCTCCTCTGGCAAGTCCAGCGCGAACTGGCTCGTGACCAGGATGTGCAGCCGGCGACAGCGCGCCATCAGGGTCCGAACCAGCGCGCCGACGACACGCGTCACGCGCTCACAGTTATCGAGCATCAGCAGCAGTTCGCGATCACCAATGACTCGGGCAATCATTGCCTCGACGGCGAGATCTTCTCGTTCGTTGGCCTCGATACTGGCAGCCACGATCTGGCCGCAGCCCAGGGCGTCCACGGCCGTCGACAGATCGGCCCATATCACCGATTGCGGCATGTCAGTTTCGCGACGACGACCCAATTCCAGTGCCAGCTGGGTCTTGCCGGTGCCGCCCGGACCCAGCAAAGTCACGAGGCGATGCGCTGCGAGGCGCGCCCCGAGCGCTGCCAGATCCGGGTCGCGGCCGATCAGCGTGACGGCGCGCTCGGGCAGGCGTCGTCGATCGATGTGGTCACCCGTGACGTTCAACTGCGCCACCCAGCGATAGCCGCGCGTGTGTACGGTGGCGATGAAACGCGGCTCCGCCGGCTGATCCTCCAGCAGCCGGCGCAGTTCGGCGATCAGCCGCGTCAGCGTCCCGGGCGTCACCACCACCCGGCCCCACACGGCATCGAGCAATGCATCCCGCTCCACCAGATGTCCTGCCGCCCCGATCAGCAGCGCGAGCACCTGCAGCGCCTTGGGTTCCGCATGCAGCAGCGTTCCGCTGCGCAGCAGCCGCGCGTTTGCTGGCTCGAAGCGGAACTCGCCAAATTCATAGGCGACATCAGACATGCAAGTCGTCGATCCAGCGAACGAACTCGGGGCTCTCCACGGGTTCGATGTCGAGCTTGTATACCAACCCCGTCTGTCCGCTGCGCGCCAGTACACAATGCAACTGCAGATCGATCGAGTCACTCATGATTGCCTCCGCCGTACCGCGTAGCTAGTTTAGCCTCAAACGCAGTCCAGCCGTTGACGTCGGTTCGGCCGAAATACTGAACGTGTCGCTGCCGCCTTGCGCTCGGGCAGCGCTGACCTATCGTGCGACTGGGTGCGCTGGGTAACTGACGGGCGGGGTTGCGACGCGTAGAGTTCTTCCTAGGGTGGCGCACAAGCCACCCGATCGCTGAAGCCACTGAGCATACTGAAATGAATGAACGGTCATCGTCGTCACGCAAGATTATCGTTGCCATAGGGATGGCCGTCGTCGTCGGCGCCGCCGGCATCATGTTTGGAGTGAGCGTCCACCGCGCGAGCGTCGTCGCTCGCGGTGCGCTCGCTCCTGCCGCCGTCCCGGAGGCCCCGGACTTGGCGCCTCTGGGCCCCCTACCGGCGGACGCTACGGGCGCGCCTGCGCAGACTGCGGACGCCACGCCCGCGGACGCCACGCCCTCGGAGGCTCAGAGAGATCGTCTTCGCTCTCTAGCCCGCGATACTGCTGTTCCAGCCGCCGCGCCGATCACCAGGACCATGAAAGCTGAAAAGAGCGTCGATGTCCCGGCGACACCATCGAGCTCGCCGGCCGGTATTGCCGCAAGCGCTCCGGCAGTGGCCTTGGCTGCCGAGCCGGCCGTCTCGAGCACCGAGGATCCGACCGCGTCGGACAGTCGGATCACCACCGCGGTGAAATCCGAGATTGCTGCCGACGGCATCAGTGAGGACGCCAGTGTCGGAGTGAGTACGACGAACGGAGTCGTGGCGCTGACCGGCACGCTGGCCACACAGGACGCCATCGATCACCTCAAGGGCATCGCCGAGAAGGTCCTCGACGTGAAGAGCGTAGATATCTCGGCGCTGAGAATCGCCAATACCTAGGGATTGGCACACCGACACGGCCACCGCCTCACCCACCGCTCAAGGCACAGATGACGTGCAGGACACGCTCGCCGTCCATGCGCTCGGTGAGGTCGCGAACCTCGCGGCTACCGGCGAAGAAGCGGATGTGGGGACGAATGCCGTCCTGTTCGTCGATGATCCGAAAGCGCATGCCGGGGAACCGCTGCTCGAGATCGGCGAGCAACTCGGCGACCGTGGCCCCGTGAGCGGTCACGGACGACACGCCACCGGTGTAGGAGCGCAGCGGGCTTGGGATCTTGACGGTGCAGTGCATGGCCGGGACTGCGCTAGATTGCCAACGTGACCGAGTAGATCTCTGGCAGATGCTCGGCGATGCGACGCCAGGTCTCCCCGCCATTCGCACTCGCCCACACCTCACCGCCGGTGGTCCCGAAATACAGTCCGCGACCGTCACGCGTATCGATGCACATGGCTTGGCGCAGGACGGTGAACCAGGCGTTCTTCGCGGGGAGGCCGCGCGCCTGGCGGCGCCAGGAACGCCCTGCGTCCCGGGTCTGGTATACCGCGGGCTTGCCGCCGACGGAGGTCCGCGGCCAGACCGTCGTGCCATCCATCGGCACGACCCAGGCGACGTCAGGGTTCTTCGGGTGCAGCACTACGGGAAAGCCGATGTCGCCGACACTCTTCGGCATCGCCTTGCCGATCCGGGTCCAGGTGGTTGCCGGCCGATCGAGGCGGTAGATGCCGCAGTGATTCTGCTGGTAGAGCCGATCCGGCATGGCCGGATGCAGCTCGACGCAATGCGGATCATGGCCAAACGCTGCATTCGAATCGGGGAGGAAATCGGCCTCAATTCCTGCGTTCAGGGGCGCCCAATCGCGCCCGCCGTCGCGCGACTCGAAAACACCGCCGACGGAGATGGCAAGGTACAGGTGCCCGGCATCGCGCGGATCCACGAGGATGGAGTGCAGCAACTCCCCGTCCGGCGTGGCGAGTCCGGCCGCCCACCGCGAGTTCATCGGGTGATCGTTGAAGCCCGCGACCGGCTCCCAGCGATCCCCGGCATCGCGGGAGCGGAACAGACCGGCCGGCGCCGTCCCCGCGTACCAGCCGCCAGGATCGGACGAGTGACCGGCTGTGAGCCAGAACACCCGCTCCACGGCGCGCGCTTTCTCGCCCTCCGTGGCCTTGCGAAACGCTGGGGGCTGCGCCGCTTCCTTCCAGGTGCGGCCACGATCGATGGATCGGAAAACCGTGGGTCCGAGATGGCCCGTCTTGGCCGCCACCAGCATGGTTCGCGGCTCGCGCGGATCCTGCACGGCATGGTGTATCACATGACCGAAAAATTGAGGCGCGCTGACCCGGAAACTGCGCCGGCGCGGGTCCGGCCGCAGTGCAAACAAGCCCTTACGAGTGCCTATCCAGAGGATGTCTGCCACGAGCCTAGCACCGCCTCCCCGGCGCGACCGATCACACTCTATATAGAGAGTGATCCGATCGAGCCGATTGACGCAGCTAGACTAGTCCGAACACTGTGCGCCATCAATCTGCAAGACCTGTCGCAACGTCTACCAGCCCGGCGCGATCTCGAAGCGCAGAATCTGACCCGATCCGGGCGGTGCAGCACCTGCGGGGATGGCGCCCAGATTCGAGATGAAGAGCGCACCGTCAGGTCCAAACGTCATGCCCGTAGGAACGACGAGTCCGGTCACGACCTCCTCGATTTCCCCTGAGTGCTTGACTCGGACGACCTTGCCGAGGCCGGGAGCGGGATAGCCGGCGCCGTCGGATAGTTCGAGCGCATACAACAGGCCATCGGGTCCGAAGTCGACCGCCACGACAGTCGTAAAGCCGGCCTTTGAACTTGCGATACGGTAGCCCTGGGTAGCGAAGCCGGGCGCCGGATCATAGTCGTCGCCGTCGCCCCGCCTGATGGTGAGCACCCGAGCCCACTGCGGATCGATGGGAAACAGGTTCAGGTTGCCGACGAAGAACGCCCCGTCGCGGGCGGCAATGGCGGTGGGCACGATATGCCCCTCCGAAGCCGAAATGTCGATCTCCTGCTTGATCAGGCCACCGGTGGTGACTGACAGCACCTCTCCGTGATTGGGCTCGACCGTCCATAGCCTCCCGTCATGGGCGATTGCGCTGTACAGGGAGCCGTCTGGCTCGAAGTCGTCCGCGCTCTCGTATTTCGTGGGATGTGCCTTCAGAAAGGAACCAATATCGGCGATGAGCGTCCAGCTGTGATTCTTTATATTGACTTTCGCGATGCCGCTTGGACTCGATGGATTGCCGTGTGAGCACCCACCGCCGGCCACCACCGCGTACAGTGTGTCACCGATGAAGGCGACATCGGCCACCCCAAGCAGGTCGCCCATCGCGTCCTGCGCGGAGGGAAAGCCCGAGGCAACGGTGCTTCGAGTGCCGTCAGCGCCGATTTTCGAAATCCGCGCGCTCGGTCCGCCGGTATACGGGCCGACGGGCGCCACAACCTGTGTACAGGCACTGCCCGTGCTTCGGGTTCCGCCCGTACCTGCTTCCGCGACGTATAAGTAGCCGTCGGGTCCGAAACGAAGACCTCGCGGTGCCTCCAAGCCTTGGGCGTAGACCGTAAACGTGGCGGGGGTTTGCGCCAGAACCGGCGCGGACTCGAGACTCGCGGCCGTGGATACGGCCATCAGTGCCGTCGTGAGACCTCTCATGGAAATCATTGCCTGCTCCCGGTTTGAATGACGCCGGCCTGCAATCTAGGCGCTTCCGCCGGCCAAGTCCTTTGGGATCCATGAGGGATTCATGAGGGCGGTGTTAAACTCGCTTCCATGGCACTCAAGCGAACGCAGTGGCGGGAGGGAACGGTCATCGTGCTCGAGCACGTGTCGAAGCTCCTGAAGGGCAATCCCCTGGGAGATCCGCACGTACGTCGCCTCGCGGTCTGGCTGCCGCCGCAGTACGACGCCGCCCGCTACCGTGCCAGGCGCTTCCCCGTGCTCATGGACATGGTGGGATTCACGGGCTCGGGCCTGTCGCACGTCGCCTGGAGGAGCTTCAGCGAGAATGTGCCGGAGCGCGCGGCGCGCCTGGTGCACGAAGGCCGGATGGCGCCGGCGATCATCGTGTTTCCCGATTGCTTCACGGCGCTCGGTGGCAACCAGTACGTGAACTCCTCAGCCATAGGACCCTACGCCGATTACCTCATCGACGAGATCATCCCTTTCGTGGACCGGGAGTTTCGAACCCGCGCCGCGCGCGAATATCGCGGATGCTTCGGGAAATCCTCCGGCGGCTACGGGGCGATCATCCATGGTATGAAATACACCTCGACCTGGGGCGCGATCGCGGATCACTCGGGGGATGCCTATTTTGATTACGTGTACTGGTGCGATTGGCCGAACACGCTCAACGAGCTGGCGAAGCACCGTGCGCGAGCGCCGAAATCCACTCGTTACGATGTCGTG
>DATNLV010000626.1:0-2124 GCA_035602665.1 Bryobacteraceae bacterium
CGAAAGGGTTGTGGCAACGGGGACAGAATCTCATCGGTCGGCCGGCGCTCCATAAATGTCGAGATCAATTGTATCCCGCCGGGTGAAGCGCCCGTCGCGTGGAACGACTGCGTGGAACGACTGCCGCTGGCCCCCCAACTCTTTTTGCTATGCTTTGGGCAGTGGCCTTGAGCCTTGGGGGGGTGATGCGATCCATTGTCCTGCTGACTCTGCTGACATCCGTGTACGGTCTTGCCTCGGCGGCGCCGCCGCCCGGCCTCGAGTCGCGCCGCAAAGCGCTGAACGATCTTCTCGGCGAGCGCTGGGAATACACGCTGCGCACCAGTCCCATTTACGCTTCGATGCTCGGCGACAAGCGCTGGAACGACAAGCTCGACGACTTCTCCCAGAAGGCCATCGATAACGATCTCGAGCAAACCAGATTCTTCCTCGCCCGCTTCGAAGCGATCGACACCGCCGGCTTCCCGGAGCAGGAGGCCCTGAATCAGGCCCTCATGGTCCGTGACCTGCGGATGGCGCTCGGTGGCGCGCGCTTCAAGGACTGGGAAATGCCCGTCACCCAATTCGGTGGCGTCCACGTCGACCTGCCCCAGTTGGTGACCGTGCTCTCCTTCCAGAGCGTCAAGGACTATGAGGACTATGTTTCCCGCCTCCGCCAGGTCCCGCGCCTCTTTGACCAGGTCACGATCCAGATGCGCAAAGGCCTGGCTGACGGGCTGATGCCTCCGCGCATCCTTCTCGAGCAGGTGGTCGGCCAGTCCGGCAGGATCGCGGCCAAGTCACCGGAGGACACGCCCTTTGCGGAGCCCTTCGGCAAGTTCCCGAAGGAGCTCCCGGACGCCGATCAAAAGCGCCTGCGCGAGCAAGGCCTGGCTGCGATCCGCGATTCCGTCCTGCCCTCATACGTCAAATTCACCGCGTTCGTCCGTGACGAATACGCTCCCAAAGGCCGTGCCGAGCCTGGCGTGTGGGCGCTTCCAGACGGCCCCGAGCGTTATGCCTTCCGCGTCAAGGACAGCACCACCACCAATCTGACGCCGGAAGAAATTCACCAGATCGGACTGGCGCAGGTGAAAGAGATCGAGGGCCGCATGCTGCAGGTCGCAAACCAGCTCGGCTACAAGGACCTCAAGAGCTTCAGCGATTCTCTCCGTACCAATCCCAAGGTCCACGCGCATTCGCGCCAGGAAGTGCTCGATCTCTACCGCCACCACATCGATGAGATGTCAGCCAGGCTGCCCACCATGTTCGGCCGCCTTCCCAAGGCCAAGCTCGAGATCATGTCCATCGAAGAGTTTCAGGAGAAGGAAGCGGCCACGCATTATATGGACCCGGCGCCGGACGGCTCGCGCCCCGGCCACGTGATGGTCAATACGGGCGACCTCGATAAGCGGACCACCGTCGATATCGAGACCACGGCGTATCACGAAGGAATTCCCGGCCACCACATGCAAATTGCCATCGCGCAGGAATTGCCGCAGCTGCCTGAGTTCCGCCGGCATGAATACTACACGGCCTATACCGAGGGCTGGGCGCTCTACGCCGAGCGTCTGGGCAAGGAGGCCGGTTTCTTCCAGGATCCGTACAGCTATTACGGTCACCTTCAGGACGATATGCTCCGCGCCATCCGCCTGGTGGTCGATACTGGCTTTCACTACAAGCATTGGACGCGCCAACAGGTTGTCGATTTCTTCCATGCCCACTCCGCCATCGACGAGCCCGAAGTTCAGAGCGAAACCGATCGCTACATGGCCTGGCCAGCGCAGGCGCTGGGCTATAAGATCGGCCAGTTGGAGATTCTCAGGCTCCGTCAATACGCCAAGGACCAACTGGGCGACAGGTTCAGCCTGAGCGCGTTCAACGACGAAGTGCTGGGCGATGGCGCGCTGCCCTTGGATGTTCTCTCCACTCTCATCCACGAGTGGGTTGTGACCCAAAAGGCCACTGCGACGAGCCAGAGGACGCCGGGGCCGTCGGGCGGCGCCGCACAGTAACGTAGCGGCGGCCGCACGGCCCGCGCGGAACTTCAGTTCCGCCGCCGCGTGGAGCGGGGCTCAAGCCCCGCGCGGGCTGAAGCCCAATGCCACTCGTTTTTCCGGCGAGGGCTATGCTGGCCAGCCGAGG
>DATNLV010000127.1:0-4290 GCA_035602665.1 Bryobacteraceae bacterium
AGGTCTACCTGCCGGTGTTCGAGGCGGCGGTCAAGGAAGGGCATGTGGGAGCGGTGATGGATTCCTACAACCTCATCAACGGCCAGCACGCCACGGAGAGCCGCTACCTGAACATCCAGGTGCTCAAACAGGAGTGGGGCTTCAAGGGCATTCTGATGTCGGACTGGAGCGCCACCCACGACGGCGTTCGAGCGGCCAACGGCGGGCTCGACCTCGAAATGCCGGACGCGAAGTTCATGACCAGAGACACGCTGCTGCCCGCGCTGAGGTTCGGCAAGGTGTCGGAAGCGACCATCGACGACAAGGTGCGACGCATTCTGCGAACCCTGCTCGAGTTTGGTCCGCTCGATCGCGAGCAGACCGACTACAGCATCCCGCGCTACAGCCTGGAGTCGCGCGCGGTGGCGCTAGAATCGGCCGAGAAGAACGTGGTGCTGCTCAAGAACCAGGGAAACCTCCTGCCGCTCGACAAGAGCCAGATTCACACCATCGCGGTGATCGGTCCGGACTCGTGGCCGGCCCTGCCGTCGGGCGGAGGCAGCGCCGACGTCGCGGCATTCGAGCCGGTGAGTTTCGTCTCGGGGCTGACCGATGCGCTGGCCGGGAGCGCCAAGGTGACCTGGAGTCAGGGCGTGAAGCCGCTGCGCGACATCCTGAGGACCCAGGCGGACTTCTGGACCGACGCCCAGGGCGGCACGCCGGGCCTGCAGGAGGAAGTGTTCGCGGGCGGCAAGCTCGAAGGCGCTGCGACGAAGACGTCCACGGTGCGGCGCGTGTTCGCCTGGCCCATCAACATGTGGGGAGGGCTGCGGCCCGATCGGATCGCCGTCCGCTGGTCCGGCTACTACATCCCCAGGAAGTCCGGGAGGCAGCGCTTCATCGTGGCGGCGGCGGGCAGCGATTCGTACAAGCTTTACGTGGACGACAAGCTGGCCATCGAACAGGCGCAGCGCGATGGCCAGAGCCCCGGCGACTATGACCTCGAGATGCAGGCGGGCAAGGCAGTCGCGGTGCGCCTCGAGTACTTCGCCTCAACCAACCGGCCCACGGTATGCTTCACCGCGCTTCTGGCGGCCGACGTCATCGAGCCCGAAGCCGCGAAGCTGGCCGCAATGGCCGATGTCGCCGTGGTGTCGGTCGGCTTCCAGTCCAACACGGAATCGGAAGGCCATGACCGCACCTGGCGGCTGCCCACTGGTCAGGACGAGCTGATCCAGTTGGTGGCGGCGGCAAATTCGAAGACCATCGTGGTGCTCACGGCCGGCGGCGGAATCGACACCAATCCGTGGCTCGACAAGACGCCGGTGTTCCTGCACACCTGGTACGGCGGGCAGGAGGCGGGGCGCGCGCTGCCGCGAGTGCTGTTCGGTGAGGTGAATCCTTCGGGCAAGCTGCCCATCACCTTCGAGAAGCACCTCGAGGACAATCCCGCGTACAAGAACTACGGCCCGGAGAAGGACAGCTTGAACGTGAAGTACGCGGAAGGAGTGTTCGTCGCCTACCGGTATTACGCGCCGGACCGGACGCAGCCGCTCTATCCCTTCGGCTTCGGCCTCTCTTACACCACATTCGAGTTCAGCAATCTGAGCGTGACGCCCGGGGCGGCGAAGGCGGAGGCGACCGTGACCTTCAACGTGAGGAACACCGGCAACCGCGCCGGCGCCGAGGTGGCGCAGGTCTACGTGAGCGAGCCGGGGGCCAAGGTGATGCGGCCGTTCGAGGAGCTGAAGGGATTCGCGCGGGTGGAACTGGCAGCGGGCGAGACCAAGCAGGTATCGATTCCGCTCGACCGGCGATCGTTCGCCTATTGGGATATCAGCAAGCACGATTGGACGGTGGATGCGGGGAAGTTCGTCATTCACGTGGGCGACTCGTCGGTGAATCTGCCGCTGGATGCGGCGTTCGCGGTACAGTAGGGCGGGTCTGGAGACCCGCGGCAGGACTGGAGTCCTGCCCCACAGCGGCCGGCGCTAAAATCAAACCATGCCGTTCTCTAAGATGCTGCTGGTTCGCCAGAACTTTCCGGATCGGCGTGTCGCGGATATCCCGGGCACGGTCCGCCATGAATTGCACCAGGCGGGTTTCGCCGGCAGATTGAAGCCGGGCGCGCGCGTGGCGATCGGCGTCGGCAGCCGCGGCATCGCCAACATCGCCACCATCGTGCGGAGCGTGGTCGACTACTGGAAGGACGCCGGCATGCGGCCGTTCCTGTTCCCGGCCATGGGGAGCCACGGCGCGGCCACGGCGGAAGGTCAGGCGGACGTGCTGGCCCACTACGGCATCCACGAAGCGGGAATGGGCTGCCCGCTCATCAGCTCGATCGACGTGGTTCCGCTGGGGCGGACGCCGGAAGGCATCGAGACCTTCATGGACCGCAACGCCTTCGAGAGCGATGGGGTGATGCTGGTGGGCCGCGTGAAGTGGCACACCGACTTTTCGGGGAAGATCGAGAGCGGCCTGTACAAGATGATGGCCATCGGCCTGGGCAAGTTCGCGGGCGCGCAGCGATACCACACCCACGCCTATCGCATGGGCCTGGAGCAGGTGATCCGCAGCGTGGGGCGGCAGGTGCTGACGTCGGGGAAGATCCTGGGCGGCCTTGCGATCCTGGAGGACGCCAACCACAACACGGCCAGGCTCGAAGCGGTGCCCGTCGAGAACATGGAGCGGCGCGAGGAAGAGCTGCAGGCGCTGGCGAAATCGTGGATGGGCAAGATTCCGGTGCGGCAGCTCGACATTCTGATCGTGGACGAGATCGGCAAGAACATCAGTGGCGCGGGGATGGACACCAAGGTGATCAACCGCTCGATCCAGTGCCACTACAATCCTTGGCCGGAGCTGGCGCGCATTGAGCGGATTTTCGCGCGGGACCTGAGCGCGCTGACGTACAACAACGGCGTGGGTCTGGGGATGGCCGACATCGTCACGGACCGGCTGGTCAATCGCATCGATTGGCAACCGACGCACATCAACTCGCTGACGGCTTCGACGCCTTCGGCGATTCGCACTCCGATTCACTTCGCGACGGACCGGGAGTGTCTGGAAAGAATTGCGCCGACGGTGGGCCGGTTCGACCAGGCGGAGGTTACGATCGGCTGGATACGGAACACGATGGAGCTCGGCACGATTGCATTCAGCGAGAATCTGTGGCCGGAGCTGAAACAGAATCCGGCGCTGGAAAAAGTGGGCGAGCCGCGTCCGCTGGAGTTCGACCAGGAAGGCAACCTGGTCAGTTGGCTGCTCCAGCCCGCTGAACCCGCCCCGATCCACTAAGTGGAAGGGAACCCCAAAAGGGCGCCCCGCGCGCTGGCCTTAAGATGCCGCGTTGGCCAGCAACGACTGAATCTTGCTGAAAACCGTGCTGATGCTGGTCGAGATATTAGGCATAATCGCGCCAGCGGCCACAGCTACGAACCCGGCCATCAATGCGTACTCGATGAGGTCTTGGGCCTGGTCGTCAATCCAAAACGTCGATAACACTTGCTTCATGCGCTCTCCTTCTCGCGCCCAGCGGTGGCCTGACGTACTGACAGTAACAGTCGCGGATTCAAAGGCAAATCGGCAGGAGAACTTAGATTGGCGGAGTAAAAGAGCTCATGGTATCGGATCAGTAGCCGGCTGCGTTGGCCAGCAGAGATTCGATCTTGTTGAACAACGTCACCAGCGCGGTCGATACGTTCGGCATCAGAGCTCCGCCGGCGATGGCCACCAGACCTGCCATCAGTGCATACTCGATGACGTCCTGGCCCTGGTCTCCCTGGCAGAAGGTCCAAAGCAGTCGCTTCATCCGCTCTCCTTCGCGCGCACAGCGTGGCCCGACAGTACGAAACTAACAGCGCACGGGCGCCGGCAGAATTAGGGACAAGCCCTAGCGCGGCGAAAGAAAACGCCTGGGCGTGGCTAGCGTAGGGCGTCGGGGATGTCGAGTAGTATGACTGACAGGAGACCGATGGTGGGACAGGCACGAATTTCGCAAGTGCGGCGAAATTCGAGCCAGTCCCGGGTTTGCTGCCAATTCCGAGGCGCGACGGAATCTACGGTCGCACTACCCTAGCTCAGAATGCCCATACGGCGCGCGACGCGCGTCAGGATGGCGATGGCGCGGTCGAGTTGCTCGCGTGTGTGCGTGGCGGTGACGATGGTGCGGATACGCGCCCTGCCTTTGGGCACCGTGGGGAAGCCGATGCCGGTCGCGAAAAGCCCTTCTTCGAACAGCGCCGCCGAGAACTCGTGCGCCGCTTTCGCCTCGCCCACCAAGATGGGGGTGATGGGGGTCTCGCTCGCGCCGGT
>DATNLV010000160.1:0-8420 GCA_035602665.1 Bryobacteraceae bacterium
CAGCTCCTCCATGGTGGCTGCATGATCCTCGATGATCGACTGCAGATACTCTTTGGTCGCCGCGAGTTCGCGCCGCAGCCGGGCGCCATCTTCTTCGCCCAGAATCGCGGCCGGCGGCATGGCCAGCGGACCACGGCTCGGTTCGGCGTCCTCAAACAGGACCAGGAAATGGCGTTGCTTGCCAGAGGCCGGGGCCCGGAACGGGATGACCTTGATCGTGACGTCTCTCAACTGGCCACCATCTTCGATCCGGAAGCCGCCTTCTTTGGCTGTGGCTTTGGTTTGTATGGCGCCCCGGATGGCCTTGCCCAGTCCGCCGATCAAGCCTTCGCGCGCCAGCTTCAGAAGATTCTGCGTCGGCTCGCCCGGCGCAAGCTCCAGGAACGGAGCCGTGCGGCCACGGACCTGAACGATGTTCATCTCGTCGTCGATGACCACGCCCGGGGGACCGTGTTCGGCCAGCACCAGGCGGTCGGCTTCTCTCACCAGGTCCGGCTCCTCGCGGCCCTCGGCGATTCTCGGCGGGAGGTCCACCCGGCCTTCGGCGCGCCGGCCTGCCGTCAGGCGCGGCGTCGGGGCATCCGCGGCCGGCCGGACGCAATAGATCCTGTGGGTCTGCTCCAGTGGATGAAAGGAATCGGACAGCGTACCGATGCTTTCCGACGGACCCAGCACCAGGAAGCCCGTCGGCTTCAGGGCGTATTGCAGGATCGACAACACCTTGCGCTGTAATTCGGCTCCAAGATAGATCAGCACGTTACAGCAGCTGACCAGGTCCAGCTTGGAGAAGGGCGGATCCTGTGCCACGTTGTGCCTGGCAAAGACGCATACATCGCGGATCGACTTCGCAATCTGCAGCCCGCGTTCCGTCCTGGAGAAGAACCGCGCCAACCGCTGCGGCGAGAGATTGGCCAAGGCGGCGCCCGTGTAGATTCCCGCGCGGGCTTTCTCGATTGCCGCCCCGCTGATATCCGTGGCGAAGACCTCGAACGGAACGCTGACCTTCGCGTCGTCCAGGACTTCCGTCAAGCACATCGCGATCGAATAGGCTTCCTCGCCCGTGGCGCATCCAGGCACCCAGATCCGTATGGGGTCCTTGGTGCTTCTATCCGCAATCAGCGCGGGGAAGACCGTTTTCTTGAGTTCCTCGAAGACGGCTGCTTCCCGAAAGAACGCGGTCACGGTGATCAGGCAGTCCTCGCACAACGCGTGCGCTTCCTCGCCGTTCTGCTCCAGATGCCGGCGGTAGTCTGCGAGCGTTCGGAATCCGCGCAGCCCCATGCGCCGGTTGATACGCCGCTGGATGGTGCTCTGCTTGTAGTGGGTGAAGTCCACTCCCGTTGCGCTGCGCACCAGCCGGAGTATCTTGGCCAGTTCCGTCTCCCCCGCAATGGCCGGTTCGGGCTCGCTGTCCCGCGCCATGGATACCAGTTGCCGCGCGATTCCATCGAGCGGCAGCACGACGTCCGCTACGCCGGCTGCGATGGCGCTTCCCGGCATCGCGTCGAACTTCGCGGTCCGCGTTTCCTGGGCGAACGTGGCGCCCCCCACGGCCTTGATCGCCTGGAGACCGAGCGTCCCATCGGATCCGGTTCCCGACAGGACGATACCGAGCGCCTTCCTGCCCCGGTCCGCCGCCAGGGCGCGGAAGAAAGAGTCGATCGGCATGTTGCGGCCGCTGGCCGGCCGCGGCGGGGTGTCGAGCACTCCATCGGAAATGCCCACATTCAGGCGCGGCGAGATCACGTAGACATGGTTGGCCTCGGCGAGCGTTTCGCCGGCCACTTCGGACACGGGCATTCTGGTGGCTTTCGAAAGCAATTCCGTCAGGTGGCTTTCGTGACGCGGATCCAGGTGCTGAATCAACACGAACGCCATGCCGGTATCGGCGGGCAGGTGGCTGAGCAGTTCCGCGAATGCCTCCAGCCCACCGGCGGAGGCTCCTACGCCGATAACAACGGGGCGTTCCGGGACGGCCGCGACGGGTGCCGCGGCAGTCTTCCCAGGCGCACGCGGCAAGTGCCTGACCCCGACTGCCTGACGAACGCCGCTCTTCTTTGCCACGCGCCACCTAGCCTTTCCCGCACCAGCCCTGCCAGCCGATTGACCGATTGTAGCGCCGTCAGCCGGCGCCGGCCGCTCCCAGCAGGTTCTTGATGATCTTCCCGATTGCCATGAATTCATCCAGGCCGGAAGGCTTCGTGATGAACTGGGTAACTCCCAAATCCTTGAGGAGGGCCTCGTCTCGCCGGGAGCGCGAAGAGCTCCACACGCACACGGGAACGCCTCCCAGGTGCCCGGCGATTCGGATCTCGCGCAAGATGTCTTCGCCGGTATACTTCGAAAGGTTCAAGTCCACCAGGATCAGGCTGGGAGCCGCGGCGTCCGCATACGCTCCCCGCTTGTGGATGAAAGCGAGGGCTTCCGCGCCGCTCACCAGGTGGATCAGTTCGAATCGGAGGTCCTGCTTCTTCAGCGCCCGATCAAGGAGGAAAACGTCCGAGGCGTTGTCTTCGATGACCAGGATCCGGGCCGCCGCAACCACCGAAGCGTCTTTCAGACTCACGTCGCTCTTCATCATTTCACACTCGCTCGGGCTAGCGTTTCGGGCGACACCTGCCGGGCCCTTACGATGAACCGCTTGGGCGCGGCTCCGACGTAGAAGAAGGGATAACAGGTAACCAGCGTCAGCGCGTTTTCGTGCGATGCCGCGAGCACCTGCACATCGCCCGGCGCTACTACTTTGAGCGACTCGACTTCGTATCTGAAATCGCCTTTCAGCGTCGCGAAGTGAATCTCGTCCTTGATCCGCAGATCCTTCAGCGGGCGAAAGAACGTGTCCCGGTGCGCGGAAAGGCCCACGTTGCCGTCCTCGCCCGGCAGCGCCGTTCCGGGGATGTGCCCCACCCCGCGGCGGAGCGCGGTTCTGCCCACCCCTTCGACGACCACCGCGGACAGGCCCAGGCTCGGGATCTCGATGCGGCCGATCAGGCCGTCCGCTGAGACCGCGCTCGCGCCCTGGCTGCTCGCCACGCGCCGGTCGCCCAGCAGGCGGTCGAGGTCCATGCTCTCGCGCCGCTGGAACGCCCAGCTGTCCACTACGACGAATCCGCTGTAGCCGAGAAGCAGGGCGGCGCAGGCAAAGAAAGCGCGCTGGACCCACTTCATTTGGCGCTCGTCTCCGCGAGCCGAGGCTCGCCACCGCGTATGTAGCCGGCGCGCGTGCGCACCGACAGTTTGTCGTGGCCCTTGGCCCGGGCAACTACCCGAACGGCGCGGTAGACACCGTCATGAGCCAGGTTGAGTGGAACGTATCCGATGGTGTACTGGTGGCGAATGTCCCGTGCGATGCGCTCGCAGATGGCCACCACTTCGCTGGCCTCGCTGGGAAGAAACGCTTCGCCGCCCGTCGCTCGCGCCAGGCGCTTCAGCACGCCCGGGTTCCGGTCCGGGTCGTTTTCGTCGAACAGGCCCACGGTGTAAATGACGGCGCTCGATTGCGAGGCCAGCCGCATCACCTGGTCCAGGTTGCGCGCGCTCCGGTTGTCGCCGCCATCGCTGATGACGATCAGGACTTTCTTATCCCGGCTGCCGGCTTCGAGCTCCTCCAGCGCCTTGGCGATGCCGTCGTAGAGGGCCGTCTGGCCTCCGGCGTTGGCGTTCCCGATCGCCATTTGAAGCTGGGCGACGCTGTTGGTGAATCGCAGCTTGGCGGGCAGGCCCAGCGACACCTTCTCGTTGAAGTTGACGACGAACATCTCGTCCTGCGGGTTGCTGGCCCGTGCGAACGTCCGGGCCGCGATGGACACTTCCCCGATCTTCGGCCCCATCGTCGAGCTATGGTCGACCACCAGCCCCACCGTGACCGGGACATCTTCGCTCTCAAAGAGCCGGATCGGTTGCGGCACGCCGTTCTCGTAAACCTCAAATGCCTGCTCGTTCAGATCGGAGACGAAGCCGCCTTGCCGGTCGGTCACGGTAGCGTGCAACACCACCAGGTCCACGTCTACCGAGATTCGGAACGAATCCTGCCGGGCAGCGTGGCCTAGCAGGACAAACAGGAGCAGAGCAGGGAGGGCTTTCATGGCGATTCCCTAGGTCTTCACTTTCCCGGCGGCCATCGTGCCGATTCCTCCCATGATCATCACCGCGCTCAGAAGCGGCGACATCACTTGCGCGTTTTGGGTTTCGATACCGCGAGGAACCGGCACGAAGATCGAGGCGATGCCCAGGATCAGCACCGCCGTCCCAGTCCAAAATAGAGTTTTCATATGCTCTCCTGGCCCGGCAGCGCGCCACACAAATCGACGCGCCGCGTGGCGGACCTGGCTCCTTACGAAAGGCGCTTCTGCACCAGTCGGAGCGTAAAGCCGCCGCACAAAGCGAGCAACCCGAGCAGTTCGATCAACGGCAATTCGCTGCCCGTTTTCGGGAGCTGCACCGCCGCTACCTGCACCGGCTCCGCTGGCGGCGGTGTCACCACCTGGGCCAGTGCCACTTCTTCTCCCGTGGGCTGGATCGCCATGACGGGCGCCTGCTTCAGCTGCACGACCACCGGCTCGTCCGCCGACTTGATCGGCTCCGTGACTTCCAGCGGGATATCGGCAACCGTGAAAAGGACCGGCGCGTTGGCGGTCTTCGCCAGCTCCATGGCCTTGGCGCGCGGGTACACAAATTCCTCGCCCCAGTTCATGCCCGGATAGAACCACGCCCGCAGCGCTTCCGGCTCGCCCGCCGGCCGTTCGCTGAAGGTCACTACCGTCTTGCCGGTCGCCGTGAGGCGATAGTTTGGGATGGCCAGGATGGTCGCGTAAATCTGCGTCTCGTCCTGGTTGAAGATCTGAACGATGTGGCGGTCGGTCTGCGAGTCCAGGACCTTGAATACATAGGTCCCGGCCGGCAACACTCCCCACCCCTTCAGATGGACGCCCGGAATCTCTACGGGCGCGCTGAAGGTCATCACGGTCTTCCTGTTCCACTCACTCGCGTTCGCGACTGGCGAGAATACTGCTCCCATCAATGCCAGGCCGAATGCGGTGGCTGTTACTGTTCTCAAAATGTTCATCTGCTGCCTCTCTTTTGACTCAGAAATCTATGCGGCCGGCTTTTCGCTCTGTCCGGCAACTGCGCCTGCAGATTCGGCCGGCCGGTCGCACCTCATGGGAGAAGCACTTCGAGGTCCATCGGCAAAACCAGAGCTCATCCTCTCGTGTCAGCGCCAACCAAGCGGTCCCGGCCACCGCCACATGCAGCTATTGCCGCGCGGAATGCAGGAATTGCAGCGCATCGGAGGTGTGGGGCCAAGCGCGAAAAAGAGCCTGGACACGGCGTCCAGGCTCTGCGTTTCGAGTCGAACAGGTTTGCGGTCAGTTTCCCAGATACTCCACGTGGGCGTACGTGCCGAACCGCGGGTTGTAGGCGAGATACCAGCCATCGTGGTCGGGGTCCTCGTAGATCACGATCTGATCGCCGTCCCAGTTCCATTCCCCGACGATGCCGTAGTCGTACGGAGCGATGTCCCAGTAGTAATTGCCGAACCAGAAGCGCTCCCGGTTGCCTCCGCCCAGCACGAACACATGTTGCGGTCCGAAGCCGCCGGTGAAGCGCCCGCGCGCCCACGGCTGAGCGACGCGGTAGTGCGGGTCGTTGGAGCCGCTGTCGTGCCCGACCCATTGATCGTTGTTGGCGTGAACGTGCGGATATTGTGGATGGTTTCTCTCGTCCACGGCGATGCGGTTCTCCCCCGCGGGCTGGTGGCCCCGGGCAGGTGCCTGTGCCGGCGCGGGCCTTGACTCCGCGCGAGCGGGACCGTGGGCGGGAATGTGCCCGCCGCCAACCGCGCCACCGTGACTGCCTCCGCGCGGCTCATCGTCGCGCCCCTTGTTCGCCGCAAAAGCAGCCACGCAAACTAACAGCGACAGCACAAAAGTCTTCTTCACATTTGCCTCCTTGGCAGTGTCTCTCCGTCACAGCCTCTGCACGTGCCGGTCCATCGGCGATCCGGGCGGAGCCGCCGCAAGCGAGGCGTGAGGGTTCACAGCAGCGCGTGCCGCCGGTAGAACCAGGTCTTGACGGCCTGCACCACACCCAGATACGTGAATGCCAGCAGCGTAATCGCGCCCAGCAACGACAGCGGCAACGGCGTGAAGCCTAGTGGACCGCCCAAAGGCGTGTAAGGCAGCGCGGCGCCGGCAACGGAGACCGCCACAACGCTCGTCACCAACCGCCAGCTGGGACGGCTCTTGAACGGGTTGCCCGCCGTCCGGATCACAAACACCACCAGCGTCTGCGTAACCAGGGATTCCACGAACCAGCCGGTCCGGAACAGCGGAGCGTTCTTGGCCGCCTGGAACAGCCACAGCAAAACCCCGAACGTGAGGAAGTCGTAAAGGGAGCTGATGGGGCCGATGATCGTCATGAACTGGCGGATGAAACCGATCTGCCACCGCTTGGGCTTGTGCACCAGAGTCGGATCGACGTTATCGCCCGGCACCGCCACCTGCGAACTGTCGTAGAGGAAGTTATTCAGCAGGATCTGGGTCGGTAACATGGGCAGGAACGGCAGAAACAACGA
This sequence comes from Bryobacteraceae bacterium, assembly GCA_035602665.1. GTDB lineage: Bacteria > Acidobacteriota > Terriglobia > Bryobacterales > Bryobacteraceae > DASWZN01. The sequence continues at coordinate 6,575 of DATNLV010000160.1, forward strand.
CGCCGCCGCCATGCTGAACATGTTGCCGAAGTTGGAGCTGGTGCTCATAATGATGTACTTCATGATGTTGGCGAAGCACCGGCGCCCCTCGATTACGCCCTCGTTCAATACCGCCAGGTCCTTCTCCAGCAGGATGATCTTTGCGGCGTCCTTCGCCACATCCACGCCATTCATTACCGAAATGCCGACGTCCGCGGTGTGCAGCGACGGCGCGTCGTTGATGCCGTCGCCAATGTAGCCGACGACGTGCCCGCGCGACTTCAGCCCGAGGATCACCCGGTTCTTCTGTTCCGGCGACACACGGGCAAAGATGGCACCGTGCTCCGCCTGGTAAGCCAGGGCGGCATCATCCATCGTGTCCAACTGGTCGCCGGTCACAATGCGGTCGGTAGCGAGGCCGACGTCGTGGGCCACCTTCTGCGTCACGTACTGGTTGTCGCCGGTCATGATGACCACCGACACGCCGTTCTTGTTGAGCGCGTCGAGGACGGCCGGAATGCCCTCCTTGGGAGGGTCGAGGAACGCCGCGAACCCGGCGAGAGTCATATCCTGCTCGGCCGCGACTGCGTACGCAGCCTGCTGCTCCACCTTCCGGAATGCGACTCCCAGGACGCGGAATCCGTCGGCGCTCAACTTTTTGAAGGTCTCCGCCGCCTGGGCTCGCCGGCTTTCATCGAACGGCTGCGGAGCCCCGTCGATGATGACGGTTCCGCAGATAGCGAGGACGCTCTCCTCCTCGCCCTTGGTAACCAGCAGGTCCTCGCCGGCGCGACGCACTACCACGGAGAGGCGCTTGCGGTTGAAGTCGAAGGGAATCTCGTCTACCTTCGCATACTCCCCAATGGCGGGATGTTCATGCTTCAAGATGGCGTCGTCCAGCGGGCTCTTGATGCCGGCTTCAAAATAACTGTTCAGGTAGATGAGTCGCAGCACCTCTTCGTTGTCCTGCCCCTGAATGTCCACGTGCCGGTCAAGGACGATCTCGCCTTCGGTCAGCGTTCCGGTCTTGTCGCTGCACAGAATCTCGATGCTGCCGAAATCCTCGATCGCAGTGAGCTGCTTCACCAGAACCTTCTTCCGGGCCATCCGGCGCGCGCCCTGCGCCAATGTGATGGTGATGATCATCGGCATCATCTCCGGCGTCATCCCCACGGCAAGCGCGATCGCGAACAGGAACGATTCCAGGAAGGGACGATGCAGCACCAGGTTCACCAGCAGGACGAAAAGCACCAGCAGCATAATCACCCGGGTGATCATCAGCCCGAAATGGCGAATCCCGCGGCCGAACTCGGTCTCCGGCGGCCGCATAGCCAGCCGCTCGGCAATGGCGCCGAAAGCAGTGTCCTTGCCGGTGCGCACGATGACCGCGGTGCCGATGCCCGTTTGCACGGCGGTTCCCAGGAAGACGCTGTTGCCGGCGTCCGCAATCGTATGCTGCCCGGCGGGTAGATCCTTGGCCGCCTTGTCCACGGGCAGCGATTCCCCCGTGAGCGCGGACTCGCGCACGTGCAGGTCCTTGGAGTCCAACAAACGGGAATCGGCCGGCGCCAGATCGCCGCAGTTGAGCCGGACGATGTCGCCTGGAACCAGCTCTGCGACGGGCAGCTCCAGTTCGTGGCCGTCCCTCAAAACGGCGGCGGTTGTGGCAACCTGCTTCCGGATATCCTCCACCGCATGTCGAGCCTGAAACTCCACGTAGAAGTTCACGATCACACTGAGTAGGACTATGGCGATGATGATCGTGCCGCCGACCGGATCGCCCAGCACAATCGAGATGGCGCTGGCCGCCAGCAGTATCACCACCAGCGGGTTGCCGAAGAATCGCAGAAATGCGATCAGGCCGGCA
>DATNLV010000179.1:0-8016 GCA_035602665.1 Bryobacteraceae bacterium
CCACCGAGGCGACCAGATAGATGACCACCATGCGGGCCGCACCGAAGATCTCCTCGACCTGCGCGCCCACGTCGAACAGCACCCAGGAGTTCATCAGGATGTGCAGTATGCCGCCGTGGAGAAAGCCCGCGGTCACCAGGCGCCACCACTCGCCCCTCTCGAAGACCTGGAACTTGGCGCCCAATCGGTAGAGCGTCGGCCCGTCGATTCCGAGCAGGGCATTCGACGAAGCGGTGCCCATACTCAGCGCCAGCGTGACGGCGAACAGGCCGCAGTTGATGAGCAGGATGATGGAAGTCGTGAAGCGGGCGTGGGGAATGAACCCGCCCAGAATGTCGCTGGGATGCCGCGCGTCGATGGCGCGTGGGCCCACCTGGCTTTGGCAATAGGGGCACACGCGATCGCTGGTGGTGATGAAGGCCCGGCAGTGCGGGCACATGCGGCGCTTATCCATGGGCAATTCCATTGTAGCGGACGCCTTGTCCGCTCCCTCACGGTCGCGGTTCGGTAAGATCGAATGCGGGGGTCGCATGAAAGTCTCTATTGTCGGCGCGGGTTATGTCGGCATCACCACCGGAGTCGCACTCGCGTATCTGGGCCATACGGTGACGCTGCTCGATTCCGACGCATCGAAGATCGATCTGCTGCGCCAGGGCAAGTTCCCCATCTACGAGCCCTTCCTCGAAGAGTTCGCGGCGCTGGCGCAATCGCGGCTCCGCTACACCACCAATGCCGACGAGGCGCATACCGGCGCCGACCTGATCTTCATCGCCGTGGGAACGCCGCCGCTGGCCGACGGCAATCCCGACCTGTCCTATCTGCGCGCCGCCGCCACCGCCATCGGCGAGCGGCTGGGCGACTCCTTCACCGTGGTCGTGAACAAATCGACGGTGCCGATCGGCTGCGGCAACTGGGTGGAATCCCTGGTGCGCGAGTCCTTCGAGGCCCATAACGGGGAGCGTTCGAAGGGCCGCTTCTCGGTGGCCTCGAATCCCGAGTTCCTGCGCGAGGGCTCGGCGCTGCACGACTCGCTGTACCCCGACCGCGTGGTGGTCGGCTCGGACGATCCGCGCGCCTTGGAGTGTCTCTACAACCTCTACCGGCCCGTGGTGGAGCAGACGTTCCCGGCCCCGAGCTTCCTTCCCCGGCCCGAGTCGCTCGGCGCCGTCCCGCTCATCACCACCAACCTGGCGTCGGCCGAGCTGGTGAAGTACGCGGCCAATGCTTTCCTCGCCCTCAAGATCAGCTTCATCAATGAGGTCGCGCAGCTGGCCGAAAAGGTGGGCGCGGATGCAACGCAAATCAGCAAAGGCATCGGCCTCGACGCGCGCATCGGGACGCGGTTCCTCCAGGCCGGGATAGGCTGGGGCGGCTCGTGCTTCGGGAAGGACACCTCGGCGCTGATCGCCACGGCGCGCGAATACAACCTGACCATGCCGATCGTGGCGGCGGCGCGTGAGGTCAATTACCGCCAGCGCGACCGCGTCCTCGAGAAACTGCTCGGGACGCTGAAGATTCTGAAGGGGCGCACCATCGGCCTTCTCGGTCTGGCCTTCAAGCCGCAGACGGACGACCTGCGCGACGCCCCGGCACTGGACATCGCGCGACGCCTGATGGAACGCGGCGCCAAGGTGCGCGCGCACGATCCCATCGCGCTCGACCGCGCCCGGCGCGAGTGCGACGCGAGCCTCGGGCTGGTGGAATCGGTGGAGCAACTGGCGACGGAAGCCGATGCGCTGGTACTGGTCACGGAGTGGCCGCAATACCGCGACTTGCCTTGGGCGAAGCTGGCCGGCGTGATGCGGACGCCGCTGCTGCTCGACGGCCGTAACTTCCTGCCGCAGGCCACACTCGAAGCCGCCGGCTTCCAGTACATCGGGATGGGGCGGTGATCCTGGCCGCTATGGAGCAAAGTACCCGCTGATATCGAGGATCAAAGCGGTAGAGTCCGTTACGAACGAGTTGATGGATCCATCGGTCCCGGCGGGGACGATCGCGGCATTCGCAACGACGCTCGCATCGAACGAGTTCAAGGTAGACACCACTGGCATCGCTCCGCCCGCCGGCCAGAGCGTGAGATACTGGAGCACCCCCGGAGGCACGACCGTCGCATTCAGACTGTACGCTTCGGCCGACGACGGGATCCCACACGGGCTGTCGGGCACCGGCCAGGTCCTGGTCTCACCCGCACCGAGCGTGGGACCGCCGAACGTCCCAACGGCGTTGCGCGTATCGGACACGCGGCACGGGGTTACCGCGTAGAACGACAACCCGCCCGCCGCGGGCGCGGCAAAGTATCCATTGATATCGATCACCAGGTCGGTCTCATTCGTCACGAATGCGTCTATGGACTGGTTTGCCCCCGCCGGGACGATGGCCGCGTTCGCCGTGATCGCGCCCGTCGGTGCGTTCAATGTGGAAACGAACGGCCTCGCCTGACCAGTCGGCCAGGTGGTGAGAAATCCCAGCGGCCCGTGGGGCACAACGGTGAAGTTGAGCGAATACGCTTGCGCATCCGCCGGCACTGCACAGGTGCTCGCCACCGGTATGGTCTTCGAGCCGCCGTCGCCCAGCGTCGGGCCCCCGAGAGGCCCCGCGGCGCGTCGAGTATCCGCAACGCGACAGGGAGTCAGGGGATAAAACGCCAGCGCGCTCGCCGAACTTGCCGTCGGGACAAAGTAGCCGTTTATGTCCAGTACGACGTCCGCATCATCGGTCACGAAAACACCCACCGCTCCATCCGTGCCCGCGGGAACAATGGCCGCGTTGGCCTTGATGCGCCCATCGAACGAATTCAAAGTCGATACGAACGGCTGCGCCTGGCCCGTGGGCCACAGGGTGAGGTAACTCAGGTGGCCATGCGGCACCACGGTTACATTCAGCGAATACGACTGGGCGGTCGCGGGTATATTGCAGGCGCTCTGAGGGATCGGGAAGGAGCGCGAAGTGCCGCCCGTGATGGCCGGCCCGCCGAACGGGCCGCTCGCATTCCGGGTGTCCGCAATCCGGCAGGGTGTGACGGGAACGAAGCTGGCGCCTGTATTTGAAGTCGCCGCCGACTCGATCGTATAGGTCCAACCGGGTGGCAGATTGATGGTGAAGGGATCCTGCGCATTGGCCGAAGCAGTCTGCCCGATTCCGGATGCAGCAGACGCCGACGCGGTCAATCCGAGGGTGAAAACACAAGGGCAGGAGGCGAACGTAAGCTGATCTGTGTTGAGCAGTCCGGTGGTCGTCCCGTTGGTACTCCAGTCTTTGGACTGTGACTGCTCGAATTCGTATACATTCAGCTGAACGCTGGCGAAAACGGTTTGAAAAGCCGGCACGGCCCCGCTTGCACTGAGAGTGTAGTTCGAACTGACTGAAAACGTTACGCCGGTGTCGCCGGTACCCTCCGTCGGCTTCAACGTGACCGTCGCAGCGTATACGGCAACCGCCAGACCTGTCGCAACCCCACTCGTCTGTGCGCCGGCTGAGACATCACCGTCGTTGGCGGCAGCGGAGATAGTGCTCGAGGCCGAACTGCCGGCCACTTCAGGACAGGAGGTGACCAGAGGCGGTACCGAAAGAGCCACCGGCTCAAACGACGGTTGCGACAAGAGCGGTCCTGCAACACTGCATGTCCCCTGCTGACCCTGCACCGTGTACTTGGGAGGGGCCGCGCTACAAATGCACCCCCAGACTGTGAGGAGAAGAGCAAGCTGGCGCAGTCGTAACAGCCCCACCTGTCTTACGGTCATGTCCCCTCCGAGTCGCCTTCCCAGCGCAACGCTTAACCTATTTCTACACCTCTTTTCGCCGCCCTGCAACAGATTCTTGCGGCGCGATCCTGGTGGGTGCGAGCGCGCTGTGCTACCCCGCGCCGAGGCGCTGCTCGATCCGGTCGAGTTGCTGGCCGAGCGCTTCCATCCGGGCCAGAAGCTGCGAGGTCTTGGGCTCCGGAGGTGTGACGCCGCGGATGTAGAAGATGCCGCCCGGCTGCAACTCGCAGTGGTCGATCTCCTTCAGGCTGTCGAAGCCCTGGCGGTGCGCCACCGACAGCAGCTCCGACTCGGACAGCAGCTCTTTGGCGAGGGCGCGGCGGCGCACGTGGCCGCGGTCGATCAACACGGTGGGCGTGCCTTCGAGAACCTGGTCGAGGGCCTTGTGGCGGAACACGAACCGCACCACCACGTAGTTGATGGCGAACAGCGCCAGCGCACCGATGAGGCCGCCGGTGACCGAGTTGTCGTCGCCGATGATGGCGTTCTGCACGGTGTTCGAGATCGACAGCAGCACCACCAGGTCAAACGGGTTCAACTGGGCCAGTTGCCGCTTGCCGAATATGCGGAGACAGATCAGCACGAACGCGTAGACGATCACCGGGCGCAGCACCTTCTCGAGCACGCTGAGCTTCAGGGCGAACATGTCCGGGCCAAGACCGGCCAGGGCGGTCACAAACATAGACACCTCCTCGCGTCGCAGGCCGCCGGAAGCGGCCGTACTGAGGGAAGGATCGCACAGGTTGGGGGATCGGGCGATGCGCCCGGCACGCGCCTTCGGGGTGACCTCAGTTCACGGGCATTCGAGCCGGGTGAGACTGCGTCACCGCGAACGCGACAAGCTGCGCGGTCGAATGAAGACCGATCTTCTTGCAGATGTGCTTGCGATGATTGTTGACCGTGAAGACGCTCAGGTTCAGCGTCTCCGCGATCTGGCGGCTGGTCTTCCCCTGACCTATCTTCTCTAAGACTTCAAGTTCCCTGCGCGTGAGCGTGTTATCGGCTGGCATAATTAGGGACAGCGTTGTCAACTCCCGCAACTGTAACAAACCGGCGAAGCCCGTCCAATGACCCGCCGAGGTTATTTTAGCCCGTTTGCTCCAGAACGTTTGATTTGAACCAAAAAAATAATGATCTTTAATGTTGTGGCGCCGCTCCCTTGAAGGGACTACGGCATCCAATCGAGGGAACAACGAGACCGGCCAGAGCGTCGTTTCCCAAGGTCACTCAGGGCAGCCGGCTGTAGGGGTGCATATGCGTCAGGATGAACTCACACCACGCGAGAGCGAAGTCTTTGGGCTTGTAGCTCAAGGACGAACCAGCAAACAAATCGCCGACACGCTGGCCATCAGCGTCCATACGGTCAACAATCATCGCAAGCGGATCTGCCGGAAGGTCGGGGTGCACTCCACCGCCGAGCTGGTGGCGTCGGCTGCCAGGCACTTCCTGACCGTGGGAAGGCCCGCGCCCGAACTCGCCACTGTCCAGGCGGGGGCGGCCCTGTAGCCTATCGCTCGAAGAACTCACCCATGGCGGTGACGGTACGCTCGATGTCATCGTCGGAGTGAGCGGCGGAGAGGAACGCTGCCTCGAACTGGGAGGGCGGGAAGGCACATCCCCGCTCTAGCATCCAGCGGAAGAACTCTCCGAAGCGAGCCCGATCGGACAACTGGGCCGATGCGTAATCCGTCACCCGCCGAGGGGTGAAGAAGAACGTAAACATAGAGCCCACGCGGTTGACGGTGACGCCTTCGGGCGCCGCCTGCGCCAGGCGCGTGGCGTGGCGCTCCATGCCGGCATACGTCTCGGGGTGCGCTTCGAGAAAGCGCAGCATCGTGAGGCCGGCGGCCACCGCCAGCGGGTTCCCGGAAAGCGTTCCAGCCTGGTAGACCGGACCGGCCGGAGCGACCATCGACATCACATCGCGCCGTCCTCCGTAAGCGCCCACGGGAAGGCCCCCGCCGATCACCTTCCCTAGCGTGGTGAGATCCGGCCGGATGCCGTAGAGTTGCTGAGCTCCGCCGAAGGCCACGCGGAACCCGGTCATGACCTCGTCGAAAATGAGCAGCGCGCCGTGCCGCGCGGTCTCGTCGCGCAAAGCCTCGAGGAACCCGGGCTCGGGCGCGACGCACCCCATGTTGCCCACAACCGGTTCCACGATCACCGCCGCGATCTTGTCGCCGTGCGTCTTGAAGCACTCCCCCAGGGGTTCGATGGCGTTGTAGGGCAGCGCGATGGTGGTATCGGCGAACGCCTTGGGCACCCCCACCGTATCCGGAATGCCCAGGGTGGCGACGCCCGAGCCCGCCTTCACCAGCAGCGAATCCACGTGCCCGTGATAGCAGCCTTCGAACTTCACCGTAAGGTCGCGGCCGGTGAAAGCGCGCGCCAGGCGCAGGGCGCTCATGGTGGCCTCGGTACCCGAGTTCACCAGGCGCACCATCTCGATGGAGGGGACGGCGCGGCAGATGGCTTCCGCCAGATCGATCTCGCCCTCGGTGGGCATGCCGAAGCTGGTGCCGCGCTCGAGCGCGCGCCGGACGGCTTCGACGATGGCGGGATGCCGGTGCCCCAGAATCAGCGGGCCCCAGGAGCAGACATAGTCGATATAGCGATTGCCGTCGGCATCCCAGATGTGCGCGCCCTCGCCGCGGGCGATGAAGGGCGGCGTCCCGCCCACGCTGCGGAAGGCCCGGACCGGGGAATTGACTCCGCCCGGGATGGACAGCTGGGCTCTTTCGAACAAAGCGCGCGAGCGGGAAGAGTCCCTCATACGCCGGCTTCCCGACCCAGCACGAAGTGGAAGAAGGTGTCGAGCATGGTGCCCTGTAGGTTGCGCATCAGGCGGCTCTTGAGCCCGAGATAGCTCTGGCTGCCGGCCACCAGGTCCTGCATGAGGTCGTAGAAGCACGGGCTGCGGCGGAGGAACTGCACCGCTCGCTGGGGCACGGTGCCCAACAGGAACCGGCCGTGGAAGACGCGGCGGGCGATCATGGCGCCAAAGGCCAGGTCGGCGCCGAAGTCGTGGGTGAGCAGCGCGCGATAGGCGCAGGGCTTTTCGGAGGGCTCGTGGGCGTCGTCGAGGACCACCTGCGTGGCCAGGTCGGCCGACCGCAGCGCGTAGTAGAGGCCCTCGCCGGTGATGGGGTCCACCAGACCGCCGGCGTCTCCAACGGCCAGCCAGCCGTGGCCCGAAACGCGGTTGTTGCGCCAGCCTGAGGCGCCAAGCGAGGGCAGGACGTGGGCGTAGAAGCGCGCACCCTTCGGCGAGAGCGATCGCTCCCGCATGAACGCTTCCAGGCGCGCGCGCAGCTCCTGCGCCGCCACTCCCTTGCCGCAGATGCCGACCGAGAGATGCCCACAGCGCGGGAAAACCCAGATGTAGCCTTCCAGCTGCGGCAGGAACTGGATGTCGATGTGCTCCTGCTGCGCCTCGACGTAGTAGCCCAGGGCCAGCATGGTATCGGCCGCGGTCCACTCGGTGCCGACGTTACGGAGCGGGTTGCGGGCGCCGGTGGCGACAATGCAGAAATCGGCGTCGATGGTTCCGGCGGCGGTGCGGACGTGCCAGCACTTACTGTTGGGAGTGACTTCGAGCACGCGGGTCTTCTCGATCCGCGCTCCGGCGCGTTCGGCGCGTTCGAGCAGTAGGCGGTTCAAGTCCAGCCGCGAGTAGATGACGAGAGGATCGCGTAGGGAGAGGCGCGCGGCGCCGGCGCCCGAAGCGGCCAGCGTGGTCGCGGTGACGAAGCGCTTCGGCAGGTCGTTCTCCAGGAGAAACGGGTACCTCTTATACGCCTTGCAGGTGATGCCGCCGCCGCAGGGCTTCTCCCATGCGAGCTTCTCGTCGATGACGACGGTGTCGAGGCCCGCGGATGCCAGGCGCTCGGCCGCGAAGGCGCCGGCCGGACCACCGCCTAGTACCGCGACGCGCTTCATTCGCTACTTCGCTCCGGGCGGATTGATGGCGGGATGGCCGGGGGGAAGGTCGGGGTTCGGCGTTCCTCCGGGCATTCCTCCAGGCATGGCGCCACCAGGCATCGCTCCGTGAGGCGACTGGCCGGCGCCCGGCATTCCGCCAGGGGGCACCTTGCCATGGGGCTCCTGGCCGGCTCCGGCGTGGCCCTTCCCCTTGACGACCCATTTGCCGTCCTGACGCTCGAGTGTATAGCGCATCTGCATCCCGCCGCCGGCCACGCCCTTGGGGCGGAAGGAGACAGTCGCGTCCGCTTCGTCCTGGCGGAAGGACACGGAG
>DATNLV010000361.1:0-6454 GCA_035602665.1 Bryobacteraceae bacterium
ACGCGGAGCGCAATCTCGATCGCATCCAGGCCGCTGGCGACGCCTACGCCGTGCCGCAGGCCCCACACGCCGGACAGGGCGGTCTCGAAACACCGTACTTCCTCGCCCAGGATGTACCAGCCCGATTCACCCACGGCGGCGAACGCAGCCAGCGCGTCGTCTTTCGTGTCCTGCCACTGCCGTTTGAAATCGTTCAGCCCAATCATCGGACGCCCTCGGGACCCGGCGCCCTGCCGCGCAGGGCCTGGAACTCGGCGTAGTCCCGTATGTAGTCCGCGGCATCGTAGTAGTCGGAGGCCAGCACCAGCAGGACGGCGTCGGCCGAGTGCTTGTACTGCACGCCCCAGACCATCGGCGGGAGGTGGACCGCCGTAGCCGGGCTATCGAGGATGAACTCCTGGCGGTTGACTCCGTCGTCAGCCATGACATGACACCGCCCATGAACGCAGACCAGGAACTGGTGCAGGGTCCTGTGGGCGTGTTCGCCGCGGATCCGCTCGCTCGCCACTCCGAACACCAGAAAATAGCGCTTGACGGCGAACGGGACGTGCCGCTCCATCTCGGCGAAGGACAACTGACCGCGCAGATCGTCAATCAAAGGCAGGCGGTGCAGCGTGACGCCCCGGACGTCGGTCGGGTAGCTGCCCACTTCCCGCGCCGGTTGCCCGGCCGGGGCCGCCAGATGCTTGAGCCCGGCGTATCCGGTGATGCGCGCGGGATTGCCGACCAGGATTGCATTGGGCGGCGCATCGTGAGTGAGAACCGCCCCGGCCCCGATCATCGCGCGCTCGCCGATCACCAGCCCTGGCAGGATGGTCGCGTTGGCGCCGATCGAGGCCCCCCGCTTGACCGTCGTGCGCAGGAACTCCTCCGGTCTTTGACGGCTGCGCGGAAACATGTCGTTCGTGAAGGCCGCATTCGGACCAATGAAAACGTCGTCCTCGATCCTCACGCCATCCCAGAGTTGCACGCCGCACTTCACCGTGACGCGATCGCCGATCACAACGTCATTTTCGATAAATACGTGGTCGCAGATGTTGCAGTCGCCGCCAACCCGGGCGCCCGGCAAAATGTGGCTGAAGGCCCAGACTCTGGTGCCGTCGCCGATCGCCTGAGTCTCCACGATCGCTGTTTCGTGTTTGAAGAAGGACATCGAATTGTGCCGACCTGCGACATTGTAACCCAAATGGCCGGCCGATTCGGGCGCGGACCACGGATTCCGTGCATTCCGGGCGGACCGGGGCGGCGGGCGCCGCGCACGACCCAACTCCACGGCTCGAAAGCGGCGCCCTGGTGTATTCTAAATAGAACGTCTGGCCGCCCCTGCTCGAAGCCGGAAGCATTCATGGATACCGTCTACGAAGACAACCTTCGCCTCAGCCAGCTCGAGTATCGCCAGCAACACACCTACCTGCGATCGCAGCCGCGGTGTCTGAGCCTGGTGTTCGGCAACGCGTGCAACATATATTGCCCGCACTGTTACCAGTCCAAGAATGGCGATAACCTGCTCCGCCCCGCGGAAATCGGCCGCGAGCTGCGGCGGGAATTCATGGGGCTGTACCCTTATCTCTCCACCCTGCGCATCCTGGGCGGCGAGCCGTTCGCCCTGGTGGGATTCCGCGAGCTGATCGAGGACGCGGCCTCCATCGTGCATCGCCCCATCATCAGCGTCAGCACCAACGGAACCCTGATCGACGACGCGTGGGCCGAGCGCATCGTCCGCCTGCCCTTCAGCAACCTGACGGTTTCGATCGATGGCGGCACGCCCGCCACCTACGCGCGCATGCGCCAGGGCGCCGATCTCGACAAGGTTCTGGCCAACGTCGAGCGCATCCAGCAATGGAAACAGAAGCTCGGAAGCGAGCTGCCGCACCTGGATTCGTTCTTTGTGGTGATGCGCTCGAACTTCCGGGAGATCCCGCAGTACCTGGAACTGATGAGCCGGCACGGTTTCACGGATGTCTCCCTGCAGACCATCGAAGTCAACATGCATAACGCGGGTCGCGAACCGGCGCTGGAGCGCGATGAGGTGATCGCCGATGGCGCCGAGATTCGAGAGCTGCACGCCATGATGCAGGACCTCCTGCCCAGGGAACGCCGCCGCTTTCGCATGATCCGAACCAGCGGCATGACTTCGCTCTTCGGGTCGCAGGGCCTGGACACCTCCTTCCTGCGCGAGGAGAGCGAAGGGCTGTACCCGGACAGCGACGACCTGGCGGAGGCGGCCCAGCCGGCCGGCGACGCTGCCCCGGCGGAGGCGGTCGAGCCGGCCGCACCACCGGAAGAGGCCGCCCCCGCCGTGCTTCCCCCGAGTGGCGATGACAGCGCTGAGCCAGCGGGCGAGGCCATCGATGGCGCACTCTGCCCCAACCCTTGGACCACCCTGTTTGTGGCCGAGAACGGCGATGTCCACGTGTGTTTTTTGTCCGAGCCCATCGGCAATCTCTACGAAACCTCGATCAGCCGCATGTGGAACTGCCAGCGCGCCATGGCGCAGCGCAGCGACATGATTGCCGGAAGGTACATCGAGTCGGGTTGCTCGCCGCGGTGGTGCTCCTGGAGAGAGGGGAAGAAGCCCGCTCCTCCACGATCGGACAACCTCGCGGAGTTGCGCGCCGAGACGGCGCTCCTCGCCGGGCGCGCCGCGCGCACGGAATCGCTGGTCCCGGCGGCCGAGGGGCCGTCCTCTATAGCCGAGGTGCGCCGGATGGTGGCCGCCCGCGATCAACGCATCAAAGAGCTGGAAGTGATGTTCGCGCAACTCTGCGACAACAACGCCGCAATCCACGACCGGGCCCAGGAACACATCGCTCACCTGGAGGCCAAGGTCGCGGCCGCTCTCGCGGAACTCGAGAAGAACACCGAGATCCACGAGAAGACCCAGCAGCACATCGCCCACCTGGAGGCCAAAGCCGCGGCAGCGGTGGCGGCGCTGGAGCAGAACACGGCGGCCCGCGAGGAGACCCAGAAGCACATCGCCCACCTGGAAGCCAAAGCCGCGGCGGCCATCGCCGAATTCCAGGAGTTCGCGCACTACCGCGAGCTACCGCTGATCAAAATCGCGGACGCACTGTCCAGATTCCTCAGCCGGCTGCGCCATGGCTTGGTGCGCAGCGACCACACTCCAACCTGATTTCAAACCCGCGCCTCCGGCGCCTTCCCCGCCCGTCGCTTCAACCTGGCGTCCAGACCCAGCACCAGCACGCACACCGCCGCGAAAAGAGTCACGTCCCAAATCGCATTGAAGAAGAACAGGTGGCGCGTGACTTCAACCGAGTCCGTCATGCCGCTCAGACCGAACTCGAGCGCCTCCATCAGGCCGAGCGCGACTCCGCCGGCCGGATGCGCCCACGCCACGATCCCGAGCGCGAGGACAAACAGCAGCGGGTATAACCACGGCCAGCTGCCAAGAACCGACGCCTTCGCCGCGCTCCACATCGCGAACGCGTTACTCTTGGCGTACGGCGGGTGGCCCGCCGACTCCTCGTAGTTGCCCACGTCGCCCAACCCCTGCCGGATCGGCCGCTGCAGCGACGCTTCCTGGAGGTCGACGCCTGCCACATACAGCGCGCGGGCCGGATGAAGGATGTAGAAGCGTGCCAGGGTCGCGAAAGATGTCTTCGACAGGAACTCCTGGGCCCAGTAATTCTTGCGCAGGATCGGAGCGTCGGGCCCGTACGCGTTCATGCCCATGTACTCCAGGTAGCTGTCGTCCAACCCCAGGCTGGCCAGTTCGGCCGAGGGGTTGTCCGCCGTTGGCAGCAGCCTGGCGAAGATGATGCTGAACAGGCACGGATTGGCGTAGCCCGGCGGAGTGCCCTCGATCAGGGAATACGCCGCGCCTCCCGCGATCAACGACACCGCCGCGGCGCTGGCCAGAAGCGCGTGCCGCGGCCACATCGCGCGCCGCTTCCAAAGGACGAATACGATCAGCGGAATGGCGAGAAGCGCGTGCTGGGACTTCGACGTCAGCATCAGCAGCGAAAAAAGCACGGCCGCCCACGCGTCGGCTGGACCGTGCGCTCCGGGCCGCGCCGCGCGCACCAGAAAGACCAGCGCGAGCATCAGGAAGACGAACGCCGCCGCGTCCATGTAGAACGAGTTGTAGTAAGTCGAGTACATCGCGTCGCAGAAAAACAGGATCGCCAGCGCCAGCAGGGCGGCCTGAAGGACCGGCCTCACGGCACCGGTCAGCGGAACGAAGAATGCGAATGCCACAAGAAACAGAATCGCGTGGAGCGCTCCCAGGCAGCGGAGATCGAACGTGCCATCGCGTGTGATCAACCGGTTCAACCGCACCGCCACGCTGACCAACAGCGTCTCGACAGAGTGGAAACCGCTCCGCCAGGAGATCTCCGGCGCGAACGCATAATGGAGGTGGATGTAGGGTGACCCCTTGAGCGCGGCCGGGTCGTAAGGAACGCGCAGGTGGAACTTCAGGCTGATCTTGCCGAAGTCGCCATTGTCGGCGAGGCCGATCGACGGCGGCACCAACACCTGGAAGACCACGATCCCTACCGCAACCGCCAGCCCGATCCACCCGATGATCCTGGTTGCCACGAAGCTCCTTTGCTTTCCTCTAACGTCCCGTGTCACACCTTACCGAGCCGCGACCGCGAGGGAGCGGTTCTTCGGTAGTGTCCGACGGTCTCGGCCCGCTCCAGACGCACGGGCTCGCGTCCCTGCATCGTCCTCGGGCGCCGGCTGAACGCCAGAACCAGGGTCGAGACCGCGGCGAGAAGACTCAGGTCCCAGATCGTGTTGAACAGGAAGAGGTGGCGCGTAACCTCGCTTGCATCCGTCATCGCCCCGAGCGCGAACTCGATCAATCCCATCAGGCCGAGCGCCACTCCCCCGGCCGGGAATTTCCAAGCAACCACACCCACCGAGATCGCCAACAGGAGAGGATAGGCCCACGGATCCCCGCCCAGCAGCTTCCGTCTGGCCGTGCTCCATAGCGAAAATGCGTTGCTCTGGGCATGCGGCGGCCGCCCCGACGACTCGTCGTAGTTGCCGATCCCCGGCGGACGTCCCAGAGCCGCCTCACCCAGCGCCAGCCTGGCCACGCGAAACGCGCGGCTCGGATGCGTCACGTAAAACTCCGACAGGCGGAGAAAAGAGGTCCTGCCCAGAAACGAGCGGGACCAGGCCGGATCCCGCATGGGCGAACGATCCATGTAGGCATCCATATCCTTATACCGCAGGTACGAATCATCCAGGCCCAGACTCGCCAGCTCGGCCGAAGGGTCTTTCGCCGTCGGCAGCAGTCGCTCGAAGATCATGTTGAACAGGCACGGGCCAGTGTAGCCCGGGGGACTGCCCTCGGCCAGGCCGAATGCGCCGCCACCCACCACCAGCGCAGCCACCAGCGCGCCTCCGAGCAGGGGCCGCCGGGGCCACAGCGCCGGGCGCTCCCAGATCAGAAACACCGCCAGGGGAACGGCCAGCAGTGCGTGTTGCGACTTAGCGGTCACCAGCAGCAGGCAGCAGAGGACGGCCAGAACGGTATCCGCCGGCCGCCGTCGCACCACCGCCCGCAGCAGGGCCGCGACCGAGAGCATCAGGAACACGAACGCGCCAGCGTCCAGGTAGAAGGAGTTGTAGCAGGCCGAGTATGTCACATCGCAGAAAACGAATATGGCCAAAGCGGGGAGCGCGATCCGGACGGCCGCACGCTCGGGGCGGACGAGACCGATCCAAAGCGCAAAGGCCAGCAGGAACAGGCTCGCGTGAATCACGCCCAGCGTGCGGAGGTCGAAGACGCCGCGCCGTGCAACCACGCGATTCAGCCACAAAGCCGCCTGGATCGGCAGCTCCTCCGAGGAGTGAAACCCGGTGTCCTTGCGGCTCTCAGGCCGGAAATCGTATTGGAGATGGATGTAGCGGAACGCGGACACTTCGAGGTCATCAACCGGAGGGTACAGGCCGAACTTCCGGGTGATCTTGGCGAAGTCGCCATTATCCGCCAGACCGACAGCCGGCGGCGCCAGGATCTGGAAAGCGAGAATCGCCGCGGCTACCGCGAGCGCACTCCAGCCGATTCTGCCATACGACATAGGCGAGCGGATCACAGGCCAATCGAGCCTTGGGCCACCAACCTCGAATTATAACCGTGGCGCAGGCACTCCTGCCTGCCGCCTCGACACTCATGTCGAGGCTCGCTTGCGGCCCAGCCTGGGCGCTCCTACGGCGCGAAGTACCCGTTGACGTCCAGGATCACGTGGGTGGGGTTGGTCACGTACACGCTGATCGCCCCGCTCGTCCCGGCCGGCACCAGCGCCGCGTTCGCCACCACGGCTCCGTCCCACGAATTCAAGGTCGATACGCCCGGCTGCGATGCGCCCGCCGGCCACGTCGTCAAGTACGACAGCATTCCGTCCGGAACCACCGTCACGTTCACCGAGTACGCCGCCGCTGTCGGTGGGATGCCGCACCCGCCCGTTGGAATCGGGAA
>DATNLV010000389.1:0-8325 GCA_035602665.1 Bryobacteraceae bacterium
CTTGGCCGCGGGCGGTGGCCCCGAACAGCCAACAGACAGGAGGAGGCAGCCGGCCGCCATCGCGTAACGGGTCGCTTTTCGCACTTTACGAGAGTACCATCCGACGGGGGGCGGGCTTCAGCCCGCGCGGGGCTTCAGCCCCGCCTGGAGTGCGGGCTCAAGCGCATTCTGCCGATATGAAGCACGTAATGGCTTCCTTCCACGCGGTCTGGCTTCAGTACCCGCTGGTGCCGGCCGTTGCCCTGGTCCTGATGGGATGTTGCGTCTATGCGCTCTTCCATGGAACCGGCCGGCGGCTGAATCTTCTCATGGCCGCGGTCGTGCTGACCATCCCCGGGCAGATCCTGGCGGCGCTAGGCGCGGTGGGCGCGGATCGCTTCCGCCCGCTCAAGCTCGACCTGTACATTTACGGCATCGACCGGTGGCTGGGGTTCCAGCCGAGTTTCGCCCTCGGACGCATGGTGCTGGGGCACTCGTCCACAATCGTTCTGCTGGCGCTGACCTACCAGCTCCTGCCGCTTGCCATGGTCGCCATCTTCGCCGGATACCTGCGGCATCGCCCGGAACAGGAAACCTGGAACATGGTTTCCGTCTTCCTCCTGAACCTGGCGCTCAGCGTGCCCTTCTACCTGTTGTGCCCGGTCTGCGGTCCGGCGTACGCCTTCCCTGGATTCCCGGCCCTGCCCGCCGGTCCGATCGTTGCGCACCCGATCCTGCTGGATGCTCCGGCGAACGGCGTGCCCAGCATTCACTTCTCAACCGCGCTCCTGGTTCTTTGGTACGGCCGCAAGCTGCCGCTGGGCCGCTTGCTCGGCGCGGCGTACGTAGCGTTGACGGCGATTTCGACGCTGGCATCCGGGGAGCACTACCTGTTCGACCTTCTGGTGGCCGTGCCGTATGCCGCGATGATGGTTGCGCTGGGCGAGCGCGCCCGCCACGCCGGTGTCATAATGTTCCCGACATGGCTTACTCCCGCGCATTCGCCGCCGTGCTGATGCTGGCGTCCGCCGCCGGCGCGCAGGACATGGTCGAGCACGCCGCCGGTACCGCCAAAGCTACCTCAGCGGCCGGGATGCAGGGCGTCGGCAAAGGTGCCGCGTCGGTGCTGGACAAGGCCGTGAAAGCTCTCGACGCCAGCGCGACGCCGTCGTCCTCCAAAGTCGAAGCCGTCGTGCTGCCCGCCGCGCCAGGCAAGCCCGAGCCGGCCGTCAAGCTGATCGCTCCCGATCCCGCCCTGATCACCCCTGGAATGGCCCAGGAGGAACTCCTCCGCAAGTTCGGCCAGCCGGCCATGAAGACCAGCGGTACCGCGGATTCGGACGCCGGCGAAACCTGGTGGTACGGCTCCGGCGCGGACACGGTGACGGTCACCCTGGCCGGCGGCAAGGTCCGCACGGTATCGCCCTCCGCTCGTCCAACTCCTGCCCCAAGAAAACCGGATACGGAAGTTACGGTACTGCCCTAAGGGGATTACCCCCACCTCGCCGACCTGTGCTGCAATGAGGGTAGGTCAACTGGGACCGAATCTCAGAGGAGGCAAAAGCTATGTGCGACTATTCGCTGCATGCCGTGCCTAACCGCCTTGCAGTCGAGGGAGAGGAACTGGTCACCTATCGGTTTCCGACCAGTTCGATCGGGTTGGCGTCCCCTGCGGATCTGGAGAAGGCCAACTGCAAGGTGAGCGCCGCCGGTGTTGAGAGATCGTGGTGGTCCGTGCTGAAGAGCTGGCTCAATCCGCCGCCGCTGCGGATCGACAAGATTCCGGCCGTATGCATTCCCCCAGGCGCCCGCCTGAGAATGAACAGCATCCCCCGGGAATTGCAGAAGGAACTCGGTGTGGGGCAGACCGAGGAAGTCACCTTCGTCGAATTGAGCGCCTCGGCGTACCGCTATCGGGATGGCGTGCGCTTCCCGAACGGCCGGGAGATCCTGCTCCAATACCTTGACGAAGGGTTGCCCGTGGACGTGCTCTCGCTGGGCGGCAGCGAGCAGCCCGACTCGATGCCCATGTCGGCGATCGAGGCTTAAGCGGCCAGGCAGCCGGAGGACCGTCCTGGGGCCTGTTACAATTGGTAGCAAGCCGAAGCGCCAGGAGTGTCGCCCGGCGATATGGACCTCGATCAGCTCCACACGTTTCTCGAAATCGTCAGGCTGAAGAGCTTCTCGAAAGCCGCGCAAACGTGCTTCCGGACCCAGCCCGCGATTAGCGCCCAGGTGCGTCAACTGGAGCAGGAGCTTAACACGCAGCTCTTCGAGCGCTTCGGCAGCAGGATCTCGCTTACCACCGCCGGCAAAATCCTGGCCCAGTATGCCGAGCAGATACTCTCGCTCCGCCGCCAGGCCCAGGACGCCATCAGCGAGTTGGACCGGATGCCGCGCGGGGAACTGGTCATCGCCGCCAACGAGGCCACCTGCATCTACGTGCTGCCGGAGGTTTTCGCCGAATACAGCCGGCGCTTCCCGAACGTCCAGTTGCTGGTAGAGCGGCAGTACGGTTCCAAGATCGCCGAAGCGATTATGGACAACCTGGCGGATTTCGGCTTTACCCAGCTCCCCATCACGGACCGAAAACTGCAAGTTGTCAAGATTCACTCCGATGAGATAAAGGTGGTGGTTCCTCCGCATCATCCCCTGGCGGGGAAGAAGGCCGTGTTAGCAGAGGACCTGGTGCCCTATCCGCTCCTGCTGCCGAAGTACGGGAGCACGCGCGCGCGTCTGAACGAGTGGCTCGAACTGGTTGAGGATTCGATCCACACGGCCATGGAGCTCGATTCGAGCGAGATGATCAAACGCTTCGTGATGGCGGGCCTGGGCCTGTCGTTTCTGGCGGAGTCGAACTGCCGGGAGGACCTCCGGATGGGGCGGCTGGCGGCTCTTTCGCTCGGCCCGGAGCCCATGATCCGCCGGCTCGGCCTGGTGTATCGTAGGGACAAAGCGCTGTCCAAGGCGGCCCTGGGTTTCATCAGCCTCGTCCTCGAACAGGCAGGCCTGGAGGACAGGGTCTTGCAGGGCGGGGAGGTGCACGCGTGAAGGAAAAGCCGGACGATCGAGGCACGGTCCGGACCTCCGCCATCCTCATCGCCGATCGACACCGGACCGCCGTCTACCGCAGCGTTGACGAGGTTCCCCCGGAGCTTCGCCGGAAGCTGGCGGAAGCCACCGCCGGTACCAATGCCGACACGGTCCTCATCGCCGATCGCCGCGGCGCCAGGGAGTTACTGCGTGCCAATGTCCGTGCGTTGATCGAAGAAAGGATGCCGCCGCCGCCCGGATTTCGCGCCCTGGTGTGGGACGATGTCTCGGTGGTGGCGCGGTTCCTGCGCGCCCACTGGCTGGGCTTCACGATTCCGGTCACGGCCGCCTTCGTACTGTGGCGCCTGTTCCGCTGAGCCTCACAGCACGGCCAACCCCATCACTCCGTGGTACACGGAGACCAGTAGGGTGGTCAGCAGAGCCAGGTACAGCGCCAGTCGAATCCGTTTCATGGTCACATCCATCGGATGTTTCCGCCCGCTTTAGTAGATGCTCGACCGAACCGTTTCGGTTGCGGGATTCGGAGGGCGGCGGCGTGGTATCGTAGCGACTTATGCGGAAGAGGGCGGTGGTTTTCGGCAATGTCGGCCAGCTCGGCGTGGAGCTGACCGCGGAACTGGAGCAGCGCGGCTACGAGGTCTTCGGCTCCGACCGCGCTCAGTTGGACATCACTGAGCGGGCGGTGGTGGAGCAGCATCTGGCCGAGGTCGACCCGCAGGTGGTCTTCAACGCCGCGGCGCACAACCAGGTGGATGTGGCCGAGCAGGAGCCGCAGGCGGCGTACCTGGTGAACGCCCTGGCGGTGCGCAACGTCGCGCTGGCCTGCCGGCAGGTGAACGCCCGGCTGGTTCACTACTCCACCGATTACGTCTTCGACGGGCGGGCCGGACGGCCGTATACCGAAGACGATCCGCCGCATCCGCTCGGCGCCTACGCGGTCTCGAAGCTGGCCGGAGAACTTTACGCGCAGGCCTACCTGGAGTCGCCGCTCATCATTCGCACCTCCGGGGTTTTCGGGCCGGGCGGCCTGCACACGGCTCGCGGCAACTTCGTCGAGGCCATGCTGAGGCTGGCGGCGGAGGGCAGGCCGATCCGTGTGGTGCAGGATCACATCGCGTCTCCGGCCTACGCGCCCGCGCTCGCGGCGCGCTCGGTGGATCTGGTGGAGAAGAGCGTGACCGGCGTCGTCCACGTAGGCGGCGGAGCGCCGGTGTCCTGGTTCCGTTACGCGCAGATCGTCTTCGAAGTGGCGGGCCTCAACCCAGAGCTGCGGTCGACCGACGAGCGCGAATACCGCACCGCCGCCCATCGTCCCAAATTCTCCGCGCTCTCGAACGCGAAGATGGAAAAGCTGGGTCTGGAGCCCATGCCTTCGCTGGAGTGGTGCGTCCGCGACTACTTCGCGCGGCGGGAGCGATACAAGAAACCGTAAAACAATTCTGGCCACGAATGAACACGAATGCACACGAATAAAACTTCCATTTCTTATTCGTGTTTATTCGTGTTCATTCGTGGCCAGAGGTTTTCCGGCGTCTTACGGGGCCAACAGGGCTTCAACGGCTCGGTCTAAATCCGATTCGCTGCTCAAGCCCGACCACTGGCGCGCGACGATTCCCTTCTGGTCCACGATCACGATCTGCGGAAGGTTATTGACGCGATAGGCTGGAAAGACCGTATCCGGCGCGACGATGACCGCGGGCAGCGTGCGCTGGCGTTCCGCTATCCAGCGCTTGGCGGTCTCGGGATTGTCTTCGGTGACGCTCCAGATCTCGACTCTCTTGCCTGCGAGCGACGCCTTGAGCCGTTCGAGAGACGCCATTTCTTCGGAGCAGGGGAGGCACCACGTCGCCCAGAAATCCAGGACCACCACGGTGCCTTTCAGTCCTGAAAGCCGGAACTCCTTGCCGTCCAGGGTCTGTCCGTTGATGGTGGGCGCCTCGTGGCCGACCAGCGCGCTCCGCTCCTGACCGGCCATCCTCTTTCCGGCGTCGATCAACCAGGCGGGCGGAGCATGGTCTTCCGTCCACGCATCCCACACAACGATCCAAGAAGCCTGGGAGGCGTCGCCCTCGCTGACCTGCATCTTCCACACCGTGAGCGTGGCGGGGTCGATCCAGTAGCGGACCGGACCGCGGCGCGGACCCTCATACTGAACCTCTACGATCTTGCAGGGATGGGACTGCACATCCTCGGCGCCCTCGATTCGCGCGCCGGCGACGCCCGAGGCCATGCGGTCGAAGGCAAAACCGGAGACAGGAGGAGCGATGGACCTCCTGGCGCGCGGATCCGAGAACTCCGGCGGGGCCGCCTGCACCACCTGAGGGAGCATCGGCACGGGCAGGTCGGGCGGAGTCATCTGCGCCGAAGCGTAAGCGAATCGCAGGCGAATCTGGACGCTTGCCCCTCCCTCCAGCGGCCGCCGCGCGATGGCGGACGCTTCGTAGCTGCCGATGTCGCGGTACTTGCGGGCAGAAGCTTCGAGGAGGCGAGTAGCGTCCGTGGCGTTCTGTGCAGGCAGGACGGCCGCGAGACCCACCGCGAGAAGGACGGCGCGCATAGGCTGAAAAACAACTCTGGCCACGAATGAACACGAATGCACACGGATAAGAACTGCTAAGAAGTTCCTTTTCCTATTCGTGTCCATTCGTGTTCATTCGTGGCCAAAGTCTTTTTAGTTCGGGTCGGCGTCCGCCTCGGTCGCGAAGTAGCCTTTGCGGGCTTGCACCTTCTGGTCCTTGTCTTTCGTCTTGATCTCGAGGCGGCGGAAGCTGCCGTCCCTCTTCGAGTTGGTGGGCAGATAACCGATCACGTACTGCGTCCGCATGTCTTTCTGGATTTCGTCGAACGCCTCCGAGAGCGGATGCTTGTTGCTAACGCGGAATGAGCGCCCGCCGGTCTCTTCCGACATCCGCTTGAGAACCGAACTGCCGCCCGATCCCCCCAGGCTGAAGCCCCCGCCGTAGGCCCGGGAATCGTAATACTCGATGCCGTAAATGATGGTATCGGCCAACTGCGCGGAGCGCATCGCGGCGTCGATCTTCAGCCGGCTGCCTTCGTCGTTGCCGTCCGTGATGAGCACGATCACCTTGCGCCCCACCTGGCCGCGTAGCTGGTCGTGCGCCGCCAGGTACACGGCGTCGTAGAGGATTGTTCCCCGCGGCGTGTAGGCCGTGGGCACGGGGCTTTCCGTGACCTGCGGCGGCGGCGCGTTGACCTTCAGCCCGTCCAGGCCGTGACGCAGCAGACGCGCCGAGCTGGTGTAGTCCTGAAGCAACTCCGCTTCCGAGCCAAAGCTGATCAGGAACGCGAGGTCCTTTTTCTGCAGGACCTGCGTGAAGAACTGGCTGGCAGCCTGCTTCTCCTCTTCGATCAGACGCTCCTGGCTCCGGCTCACGTCGATCAGCAGGCCGATGGTCAGCGGCAGGTCGGTCTCGCGTGTGAAGTACTTGATCTCTTGCGGCTTGCCGTCTTCGCTGATCTGGAAGTCGTCCTTCGTGAGACTTCCCACCAGGCCGCCTTGCTTGGTACGCACCGTGCAGAAGACGCTGACCACGTCGACTCCGCCCTTGAAAGTCGGCTCCGGCTCCTGGGCCGCTGGGGTGGGTGCGGCTTCCTT
This sequence comes from Bryobacteraceae bacterium, assembly GCA_035602665.1. Classification (GTDB taxonomy): domain Bacteria; phylum Acidobacteriota; class Terriglobia; order Bryobacterales; family Bryobacteraceae; genus DASWZN01. The sequence goes on from DATNLV010000389.1 coordinate 6,650, forward strand.
GGCCGGGGCGGGCGGCTGCTGGGCGGGCGCGTCCACGCGCCTCCAGCCTCCGTTGGGCTGGGGTGCACTCGGCTGCTGGGTGAAACCAGCGACGGCGGCCAGGGCAAACACTACGAGAAGACGCATAAGCTCCCTCTGTCGAAATGGCATACTACTAGATGCGCGCCCCGCCGTTTCTGTTTCTTTATGCAGCGAGCTTTGGACCATCTGAAGGCTTCCGATCCCGTCCTGGGCCGTATCATCGACCAGACCGGGCCCTACCTGATAGAGCTTCTGGAGCCGGGCTACGAAGCGCTGGTCAAGGCCATTGTCCTCCAGCAGCTCAGCGGAAAGGTAGCCGAGGTTATTTTCAAGCGCCTGGTGGCCGCGGCCGGAAACGGGAGGCTGACCCCCGAAGCGGTGCTGCGGCTCCGGCCCGCGAAGATGCGCGCGCTCGGGCTTTCGAAGGCGAAAACGGTGTACATTCGCGAGCTGGCCCGCCAGTTGGTTTCGGGCAAACTGGACCTGGCCGGCCTCATGGCGGTCTCCGACGACGAAGTCCACGCCCGGCTCACCGCGCTCAAGGGCATCGGGCCCTGGACCGTCCATATGTTTCTCATCTTCGCTCTGGGACGTCCCGACGTGATGCCGTCCGGCGACCTGGGCATCCGCGTGGCCGTCCGCAACGTCTACGGCCTGGCCGAGATGCCGCAGCCAGGCGAAGTAGAGGAGATGGCGCTCCGCTGGCAGCCTTACCGGACTATCGCATCCTGGTATCTGTGGCGCAGCCTGGAAGCCAAAGCGGGTTTATAGCCCGCGGCATCTTGCGGACCCGCTGCAGGGCGTGGACGCCTGCCCCACGGCACGGCGTATAATGGCGGCATCTATGCCCACCAGCCCAAACGCCGCTGCCCAAGTTCCGGCCCAGCCCATGAGTGAGGCGGGCCGCCTCGTCAACGTAATCGTCGATCCCAAGCCGGCCTTCGCGGACATCGCGGCGCGGCCGAGCTTTTGGGTTCCCATGGTCCTGGTCACGCTGTGCGTCCTGGCATACCTGCTCGCCTTCTCCAGCCATGTCGGATGGGAGCACTTCATGCGCCAGCAGTTCGAGAACTCGTCGAGGGCGCAGAACATGTCCCCGGAGGATCGCGAGCGCGCTATCGAGATGCAACTGAAGTTCGCGCCGGCGTTCGGAACGGTGATCCCGGTCATCATCACGCCGGTCATTATGCTGATCACGGCGGGCGTGCTGCTCTTCGTGTTCAACAACATGTTCGGCGCCACGGCGTCGTATCGGCAGGCGCTGGCGGTGGCGGCCTACGCGTCTCTGCCGCGTGTGCTGGCAACGGCCGGGGCTCTCGCGGTGATGTTTCTCAAGGATCCGACGGACTTCGATTTGAAGAACCCCGCCGGCTACAACCTGGGCTTCTATGTGGATCCGCACTCGGTGCCGGCCTGGCTCCACAGCCTGCTCACGAGCATCGACGTGTTCACCATCTGGGTGCTGCTGCTGCTAGCGGCCGGAATGGCGGCCGTCACCCGCAAGCCGTTCAAGAGCGCGCTGACGGGCGTGCTGATCCCCTGGGCGGTGGTCGTGCTCATCGGCATGGCCTGGGCCGCGATCTTCGGCTACTAGCGCTCTCACCGGGTGAAGCTGTTCATTGCCCTGTGGGGCAGGCTGGCAGCCTGCAGCGGGT
>DATNLV010000394.1:0-2532 GCA_035602665.1 Bryobacteraceae bacterium
ACGGAGGGTTGCTAGCGCGGCTTCGGGCTTGTCGGCTGCGGGCGCGGGGCCTAACGGGGCTTCGGCGCGGTTTCCGTCCTCGTCCACGGCCGTCAGGGCCGCCGCGTCGAGCGTCATCGTGACACCGATCCTGCGCTCGGAGCGTGCGCTAGCTACCTGGCTCAGGAATGCATGATCGTGGTTGCGGTGGATGGCGGTACCGGGTTCGATGCCTTCGATCTTCTGCGGAAACACAGTGCGGCCGCGAAACACGTTGACCACAGTTCCACGAAGGTGGCCGTCGGTTCCGAAGAAGGCCAGACCGTCGCCGGGGTGGAGTTCGACCGGGCCGTCTATGGTGAAGGAATCCGGAGCGACGTTCACCACACGCCCGATCTCCTCGCCCGTCATTTTCGGCGTTTCCGGCGAGCCGACGGACTGGCCGCGGCCGTCGAGGAAATAGGTGGTGGAGCCGCGGTTGAAGGTCTTGGCGAGGTCGGGCTCGAAGCCGGGGGAACTGGTCCCGGAAGAGCTTCGCTCGAAGCCCGTGGCGGCACGCATCGCGTCGTCCAGGCGCGCGCGGTAGAACGACACCACGTTCGCGACGTAGGTGCGGTCCTTCAGCCGCCCCTCGATCTTGAAGGAAGTGACGCCGGCGGCGAGCAGGTCGGGGAGGCGCTCGGAGAGGTTGAGGTCGCGCAGCGAGAGAAGGTGGCTATCGCTCGCGAGCGTGCGGCCCTCGGCATCCACCAGCGTGTAGGCGCGGCGGCACGGCTGCGCGCACTGGCCGCGATTGCCGCTGCGTCCACCGAGCGCATAGCTGAGCAGGCACTGGCCGCTGAAGCAGACGCAGAGAGCTCCGTGGACGAAGCACTCGAGCTCGATGGCGGGGGCGGCGGTACGGATGGCGCGGATTTCGTCGAGGGTCAGCTCGCGGGCCAGGATCGCGCGGCGGAGGCCGGCGTGTTCGAGAAACGCCACGCGCTCCGGCGTGTGGTTGTGCATTTGGGTGCTGGCGATCAGCGGCATCGGAGGCAGGTCGCATTCGAGCAGACCGGCGTCCTGAATGATGAGGCCATCCACGCCGATCTCGTGAAGCTGCCAGGCGAGGCGGCAGGCGGGCTCGAGTTCGTCATCGAAGAGCAGGGTGTTGAGCGTGACGTAGACGCGTGCCCAGAATTTGTGGGCATGGCGGACCAGCGCGGCGATGTCCTCCGGAGTGTTGCCGGCCGCGGCGCGGGCGCCGAAGCGGGGCGCGCCGATATAGACGGCGTCGGCGCCGCAATCGATGGCCGCGATGCCGCATTCGAGGTCGCGAGCGGGGGCGAGCAGCTCAACTGGGGTCATTGCGGCTCCAGTCCAAAAAGCCTCGCACGATCAGGTCGGGGAGAATGCGGTTGGCCAGGCTGGGAGCGAGTTGAGCCCAGTCGTCGGCCTCGCCGAACCAGACCAGCTCGCCGATCTCGGCGCTTGCGACCGGCGTTCCGACGAGCTCGCCTTGGTAGAGCTCAATGCGCACGGTCTTGGTGGGATCGCCGGCGGCGCGGTCGGTGTATGTGCCAACGTGCTGGAGGCCGGTCGCGGTGACGTGCCCCAGTTCCTCGCGAAGCTCGCGCTGGAGGCATTCGACGGCCGTCTCGCCGGGTTCGAACTTGCCGCCGGGCAGGATGAGCAGCGGGGATCCGCTCTTCTTGCGGCAGAGGAGGAGGCGGGCGTTGCGGAGGAGGAGGAGTCCGGCTTTTTCGATGTCGGCCATTAGGGGCGCCCAGAACTCCAGGGTATAACGGGCGGCCCGTTGCTCGTTGCTCGTTGCTCGTTGGAAAAACCTCGAAGCGGGCCGGTCTGGGGGCCGGCCGCGGACGAGGGCGTCCGCCCCACAAAGGTACAGGCTATAATCCGAACCATGCGGAACGCACTGTTGGTTGTTGTGGTGGCGTGCATCATCCCTATGACGGGATGCCTCACTCTTTCGGTGTACCCGCTGTACACGGCCAAGGACGTGGTGACCGATCTTGCGATCGAAGGCAAATGGATGGACACGTCGCACCAGGAGACGTGGGAGATTCGAAAGGGCGGCGACGTCTACATCGCCAACAACCCGGGCGACGACGAAGACGAGCCGGTGGAGATGCGGCTGGTGCGGCTGGGAGGGCGGCATTTCCTGGACCTCACCGCGAACGACACGCCGTCGCTGGCGGTGCAGGGGCACCTGTTCGCGAAGGTCTGGATGGTGGGCGACGACCTTCATATCCAGAGCATGGACTCTGCGTGGCTCGAGAAGAAGGTCCGGGATTCCGGGGTCGCCTTTGTGGAACTGCCGGATAAGGACGTGCTGCTGACGGCGTCGACAGCCGAGTTGCAGAAGCTTGTTTTGAAGTACGCCGAGGATGCGGGGGCGTTCGGCGAAGAGGTGACGTTGCACCGGGTGCGGCGGTGAGGGAGGGCGACAGGGGTGTCGAATGTGACGAAAAGTGATGAAAAAAGTGTTTTGGACTGCGCCCTTTTTTGAGACAGTCCAAAGATTCGACACTTGCCGTTCGCTGAGTTGTTGTT